>CAZOQJ010000056.1:0-14484 GCA_964581905.1 uncultured Pirellulales bacterium | reverse complement strand
GAATATTTCCACGCTTTGTGAAAATAAATGGGGCCATTTTGGGATTCCATCGGCTTATACCGTGCCCAAAATGCACCCCTGCGTTAATCAACTCACGAGCCAGGTTTTTATTCACAAAAACCTCCAAATAACTAACAACTAATCGATTCTGCCCGCTGCGGCGCATCGCGGCGAGCCAACTGTAAACAAATATCTAAACTACAAAATCTAATATAAATTGCGTATTATGTCAAGAATTTTTGCTAAGTATAACAATATTTAGACTTTGTGCACTACTTTTTTCTTGAATTTTATCGGACAACAACATACGTTTACATAAAGGTATTTCTGCGAGGCGACACTACGAAAAGTCCAATTTCGGGAAATCTCCTGACCTATCAGTGCACAAATGGTCTGGAATGAGGAGAAGAGTATTAGTCTCACTGGTCATAATAATCACATCAGGGCTTTACCGAAAGGGAGAAGATGAAGCTTGAAGCATCGATAATAAACATTCTTCAGGCAATATTGCTGTCATTAACAGGCCTTGTTTCTGCCAAGAATATCGACCCTTATAACGACGGCTCACAGTATGCTTATGGCGAAAATGTCGGCTGGCTGAACTTTAAGCCGAATCGGCCTGAGCCAAATGTGGGAGCAACAGTAAGTGACGCCAATATTACCGGCTTTATCTGGGCGGAGAATATCGGCTGGCTCAACCTTTCACCCAGCACATACGGTGGAGTCATTAACGATGGCACCGGCCAGCTGTCCGGCTATGCCTGGGGTGAAAATGTCGGCTGGCTCAACTTCAATCCGCAGGTCCCTGGCGACGCAAATCATTATGGCGTTACTATCGATAGTGAAGGCAACTTCGACGGCTGGGCGTGGGGCGAGAACATCGGCTGGATACATTTCCGCTCCACTTACATGGTTGATTTCGAGCGGTTCGCCAATTTTGCAGTCCAGTGGTGGGAAACAGGAGTCGGTCTGGAGGCCGATTTATACGAAGATGGGAGCGTCAATTGGCACGATTTGAAAGTTTTTACCGATTACTGGCTCGATGAGTGTCCGGCTGATTGGGGAATATGCCCGCCAGGCTATAAGGTCCAGACCTCCTGGACCGCCGGGCCATGAAAAGTTGCTATACAGAAACAATATTGTTTTATGGAGGAAACACAAATGGAATCAAAGAAAAAGGACATCCTGCTTACTGTTATTCCGGCTGTTTTGCTATTCACAGCCTTTTATTGTTTGACAGGAAAGGCGGGCAGCCTCGAACCCTACGCCGCCCCACAGCCGACGATGGTGACTCTTGACCAGCTCAGCACCCAGATTGCAGAACTATCTTCACCCGTCAAAAAGGTGGTGCGAGGAGTAATTACATTCGAAAAAGGGCAAAGTGTCGAGTTAGCACAGACGTTTTCGCCGGCGGTTGACCCCACTCGAAGTGTTGTTCTGCTCAACGATGCAATCGTTTTCAATCCTGACAGCACCCCTGACGACAAGTGGCTCTTCCGCTGCGGTGCGTGCCTAATCGACCTGACCGATTCGCAAATCACAGTGCAGGTCGAAGAACATGCAGCCGACCAGAAAGTCGGCTACCAGATAATTGAATATAAATAAATGGGCAGAAAACCGGTCAGCAACTTGCAATTTATGGCCGATTCACTTTCAGCTTACAGCTCAGCGTGCTTGTTTCATAACTCACCAGTCGCAGGCTAATACCAAACTGTAATTATAATATTTGGCTCAGTCTTTTTGCCCTGGATCTCACCTGTAACCGTATTGGTCAGTTTTATCGAAACACTGGGGTTTTCTTCCAGCCATTTGGTGATTTGCTCACCGAGAAACTCTATAGCACCCGCATGCAGCTTTGTAAAGAAGGTCTTTACACCAGTGATTCGCTCAGAAGGAGCCGCTTGCGGTGCCCCTGCAGCTTCTTGCGAAGCAAGAACGGGGGCTACGGGCTTCGTCTGGCTAATCTTAGGTGCTTGCGTGGTCCCACCACCACCCAAATTCAAAGGTGAACGCGAAACAGTCGATTTATCATCTAAGGAAATCGGCTCATTAACGTTCTGACTGCCCGGATTACTTGTCCCAAAATCGTCCATTCGCTAATCCTCCAATAAGAATTAGATTTTGATAATACAATATAATATGTCATAATTAACCGTCAAATAAAAAAACAAGTTTTTTTGCTGTTTAATCAGTTTATGGCCAGAAAAAAACAAAAAAACGTTACTGTTGGGTTTGTATCGCTGGGCTGTCCTAAAAACGTAGTTGACAGCGAGAGGATGTTAGCTGAAATCGTCCAGGCGGGCTTTCTGATAACCGATGAGCCGGATAACGCCGACGTCGTTGTCATCAATACCTGCGGTTTCATCGAACCTGCAAAGGCCGAAGCCCTCGATGTTATAAAACACGCGGTGGACTGCAAAGACGGCGGCAACGTTAAGAAAGTAATTGTCGCAGGTTGTCTGTCGCAAAGATTAGGTCGGCAGCTTTTCAACCAAACCGACGGTATCGACGCCATTGTCGGCCTCGGAGAGCGGGACAATATCGCCCAAATAATCAAAAAAACTATTCGCTCCACTCAGCCAGAAGCTTACCTGGGACACCTGCCCGAACAATGCAGCGATGACAGAACCAGGTTACTTATTACCCCCCGCCATTGGGCATACCTGAGAATCGGTGAGGGCTGTAATCACCGCTGCTCGTTTTGCACAATACCGATGATAAAAGGGCGATTTAGAAGTAAATCTCCGGATATGGCTCTTGACGAAGCCGCCGAATTGGTCTCGACAGGCGTAGTAGAATTGAACATAATCGCACAGGACAGCACATACTATGGCCGTGATTTTAAGACGAAAAACGGTCTAAGCAAGCTCGTGAAAAAAATGGAAGATATCGCGGCCCTGAAATGGATTCGACTAATGTATCTCTGGCCGACGGGAATCACAGACGAGCTAATCGAAACAGTGGCGAAAAATGAAAAAATCGTTCATTATCTCGATATTCCTATCCAACACATAAACGATAAGATACTAAAGGCAATGTACCGCCCTGACACAAAAGAGCGACTCCAACGGCTGATTGAGAAGCTGCGATGTGCTATACCTGATATTGTGATACGGACAACGCTGATAATCGGTTTTCCCGGCGAAACCGACCAGCGGTTCACTGAGCTTTTGGAATTTATCAAGTGGGCAGAGTTTGATGCTCTCGGATGCTTTAAATTCTACCCCGAATCCGGCACCGACGCAGCCAAGATGGCCGCTCAGGTCCCTGACGAGGTAAAACAGCAACGGCTCGAAGAATTAATGTTAACCCAGCAGAAAATTGCCTTTGCCAAAAACAAAAGAAGAACCGGCAGCGAACTCACTTGTCTGGTCGACTCCGTTGACGGCAATGGAAATGGGCTGGGTCGTTTTTACGGCCAGGCACCTGATATTGACAGCGTCTGTATCATAAAGAGCTGCCCTGAAAAAACCGGTAAATTCATCAAAACGAGGGTCATTGGCACAAAAGACTACGATTTGGTTGTTGAGCAAGTTTAGTGTTGAATTATAAAAAAGCGAAGGTAAACCCTGTTAGAATTTTTCCCTTTTTGGGTCATATTATTGCTTGTTATAAAATTTCTAACAGGGTAAACTTTCTGGCATGCTAAGACTCATCCCTAACATATTGACTTTAGGCCGGCTTATTTTGACCATCATTTTCCTGATTATGATACTTTTCTCGCCTTATGCTGCAAAGAGAACGTTATTCCTGGATATCGCCTTTATCATATTTATCGTTGCTGGCCTGACCGATTTTGTTGATGGCATAGTGGCCCGCAAGTTCAATGTGACCAGCAAGTTTGGCCGAATGATTGACCCCCTGGCCGACAAGGTTTTGGTCTGTGGCGCATTCATTTGTTTTGCTATAATTGGCGAGCCGAAACTTTTCAACCTCGGGCCAAAGATGTTGGCAGTCATTCACTGGTCAGTAGCAGGTATTTTAATCCTGAGAGAGGCCTATGTAACAATACTGCGTCATATTGCGGAAGCCAGGGGCATTAACTTCGCCGCAACCATCTCGGGCAAGGTCAAGATGTGCATACAATCTTTCGCCATTGGTACCGTAGTTGTAAAGATAGCTCACGTACAGACCGCTACATGGGGATACTGGTTCACTACAATTACCTTCGCTGTTATGCTTATCGTTACCATAATCTCCGGGCTAAGGGCAACTCAACGAAGTTTACCCGCCATCCGTGTGGCAGGCTCCTGGAAAAAGGCAGCCAACTAACACGAATCAATAAACTCATCCATAACATCGAGTGGATTTAAGTTTATTTTGCTGAAGATTTCCTCTTCCAATTCGAAGATTAATGGGTCGACTTTGCTTGTGTTAATACCGTTTTGAGTGTGTCTCTCGCGTAAATGAATGTTTCTTTTGTGAGCCTCCTCCAACCTTTCTTTCAGGGACACAATTCTGTCGTGCATAATTCTTTTGTCGGCATAGTAAACAAGTTTCTCTTCCCAGGTAGTCGGTTTTTCTTTCTCGTCGAGAATGGCTATATACCTGTGTCTTTTTATGGTTACAGCAAGTTCCGGATACTTTATCTTCAGAAGCTCATAAGCAATATCTTCGTGACAAAGGCCCTGATATTTTGCTTTCAATTGCTGCCATTTTGCTCTGTCCTCCGGCAGGAGTCCATAGGACTGCTCCTTGATGGCCTGCTTTGATGAATTGCTGTCTGAACCTTTGAAATCGCAGGGCCGAGCAACATCATGCAGCAAGCAAGCCCTATCTACAAGCTCGATATCTACCGAGATACCTTTTTCCCTAAGTCTTCCCGCCAAAAAAACAGCTAATTTCGCCACAATAACACTGTGTTTTACAATATGTTCCGGTACGCGATACTGTTTAAGCAGCTCAAAGCACTGTTTACGCGTTGGCAGTTTACATTTTTTCATTGATTAGCTCAGCCACTTTTTTGCCGGATTTTAGCATTCCGCCGAAAATCGGCCCCATTCTCGGCAGATTATATACATCGCACACAGCCATCCCTGCAACAAAAAGACCCGGGAAAACCTCACCGGTCTTTTCCACAACACCGGCCTCAGCGGCCTCGACGTCCATAAAACATTCCTGCAACTGCTGCGGAAACAGTTCGGGCTTGCTCTTTTTCAGCATACCGACCAGCTCAGCAGGATGGCCGGTGGCATCAATCGTATGTTTAGAGCAGATACAAAACGGGTCAACATGCAAGCCAAGTGACATTATAGCGCTATTATTAACAACTATGCCATGAACAATCTCATCCTTTACAACAACATCCTCGGCCTCGGTCATGTTCAAAATTTCTACGCCCGCCTGTTTTGCCTTGTAAGCCAGACCCGCAGCAAATTCTATAGAATCAGCTATATATAATTTTCCCTGCTTTTGGGTGGTGACGCCGATTTCATCCGGAATATCTTTGTCCTCGAAGGTAACTACATTATAGCCAGCGGCTCCGCCCCAGATTCCTCCACCTATGGAGAGCTTTTTCTCGATTATTGTGGCTTTGGTGCCTGCTTTAGCCAAATAATAGCCGGCGGCCAGACCCGCAGGGCCGGCACCAACTATAACAACATCATTCTCAAGATGCCCTGTTAGTCTCTTACAGTACTGCTCAATAATCACTTTGGAAATATTGGTTTCTATCATCTTCTTTTCCTTTCTTTTTTAAGCTATTAGACAACTCAATCATAAAACAAAAAGCACTCCCACAAAAGGAGTGCTTTTAATCTTTTCTGCCTCCCTTCGCGAGCATTATCCCGAGCAGGTTCAGAGGGTTATCTCAGCTTTCAGCCGTTCATTTAGCATCCAGCACCCCTGGCTTATCAAATTTTATTGAACGTAATTATAATACTTTGCGGCAATTGCTACAAGGATTTTTTTTGTATTTGACTATGAAGGGGAAGAAATGATGGCGATTTTCTGCCAAAGCCAAGAAAAGCAGCACGAGATACGATTCACGAGTCACGAACCACGATTCATGCCCTACGTTTTCTCAGCAAAGCCAGGCTGCCTAAGCCAAGCAGTAAAAGCGTTGCCGGTTCTGGAACAGCATGATTGTAGATGCGGACTTCGTCGACGATACCTGGTAAATAGTCGATATCAACTCTTTCCAAATTATTAAAGCCCCCGATACGAACATTACTATTATAATCTGTCATTGTCCCGCTTGCTGGTTTAGAGTCGACCAAAATATCATTCACGTACAGGTTCACACTTGAACCATCGTAAGTGCCGATGATGTGATACCAATTATCAACAGTCCAGAAGTTTGCTCCCGTCCTGACGACATAACGATTCCCTCCAACAGTTATATCAAAGCAAAAACCCGCCTGGCTGCTGGGATACTGGTCTCCAGTTACGCCCAGGTGATACTGATAATAGGGGTTGGTATGGGAGGAATATCCCTTATCGACAATAGCATTGTTTCCATTACCACTGAATGACACAGTTTTGTACCACGCCTCTACGGTGATTTCATTTGTGGGATTCAAACTCGGTGAATCCTGAACTTCAACATAATCGTCGGTTCCATCAAAACTCAGGGCACCACCAACTTTGCCAGGTGTTACCCATGTTGCACCATAGACAGTACCATCATTTACATTACCAGAGTCGTCCCGCCCTGGATTGCATGGGTCATCAAAACTCCAATAACCTACTACTGCGGCCCAGCCTGCAGAAGTATATACCAACATCAATCCTGTTATGATTATCACGCTGAGCTTATTCATTATTATTTCTCATAAAAACGTGTTCGCTCTTTCAATAACAAAATGTGGTTGTTTATCTTACGCTACCCTTGTCAAAATGCGCAAAACAACCCTTTTTCTTCCGTGTCTGAACTAATCTTATTTCGTGAAGGGAAAGGCCGATATGAAACAACAAACCTTCCTCACCACTCCTCCTTGAATACAAAGTTCTGTATATCAGATTTAGAGAAAAATGTCAAGGAAAAAATGGGAAATTGTGGTTTTTTGGGACATACCCATGGAATCCGGGCATTTTGATTGACAAGATTATTTAGCTATCCTATCATGCTAAAGATAAACAAGCTCTCAGAGGACAACGCAAGTTATGGCCAATAAAAGATTTACGCATCTACATTTACACAGCCAATATTCTTTGCTCGACGGGGCAATTAGATTCGATGATTTGTTCAAATTGTGTAAAAAACTGGATATGGATTCCGTTGCTGTAACCGACCACGGCAATATGTTTGGCGCCATTGAGTTTTTTACAAAAGCATTATCAGCACATATAAAGCCAATCATCGGTATCGAAGCATATATTGCTCCCGGCAGCAGGTTCGACAGGACAAAGACCAGCATTTCCGACGTTGCACATCACCTTATTCTTCTTGCCGAAAACAATACCGGTTATAAGAACCTGCTAAAACTTGCCAGCATCGGCTATATCGAAGGATTTTATTACCGACCTCGAATTGACAAGGAAATACTTGCTGAATGTAACGAGGGCCTTATAGCAACATCAGCATGCCTGAAAGGTGAGATTTCAGTTAAATTGTCCAATGGTGATAAAAAAGCTGCGATTGCAACATTGGAAAGCTATTTAAATATCTTCGGTACAGACAGGTTCTTCATCGAATTGCAAAAACACGAAGGTGACGACCCGAAAATTATGCAGGGATTAATCGATATTGCAAACAAAAAAGGAGTGGGGCTTGTTGCAACAAACGATGTGCACTTTTTACAGGCCGACGACTACGAAGCCCACAACTGCCTCTGTGCGATAAGCACCGGCAAAAGGGCCGATGACCCTGATAGAATGATTTACCCCTCGGATGTTTTCTTACGAACACCTGAACAAATGCGCAAACTATTTTCTGAAACAATCGAGGCATGCGATAATACCCTGAGTATTGCAGAGCGCTGTAATGTTGAAATTGATTTAAAGACCCGCCATGCACCCCGTTTTCAGCCTCCTGATAATATAATAGCAGAGGAGTATCTCACAAGTTTGTGCCACGAAGGTGCAAAGCAACGATATGGTGAAGTAACAGACGAGATACAAAATCGGCTCGACAGGGAGCTTAATATAATTGAATCAAAAGGCTTTGCCAGCTATTTTCTCATCGTCTGGGATTTCTGCAAATATGCCCATGAAAACAAAATCCCGATTGGCGCCAGAGGCAGCGGTGTAGGAACTCTTGTGGGATACTGCCTTGGACTATGCGATGTTGACCCGATTAGATATGACCTTCTCTTCGAGCGCTTCATGGACCCGCAGCGTAATGAAATGCCCGATATCGATATCGATATCTGCCAGGTTCACCGGCCTAAAATAATCGACTATGTCCGCCAGAAATACGGACATGTCGCCCAGATAATTACTTTTGGAACAATGAAGGCCAAGGCCGTTATCCGTGACGTCTGCAGGGTGCTGGGGGTCCCTCTCGGCGAGGCCGACAGATTAGCCAAGCTTGTACCTTTTTCACTTGATATGACACTCGACAAAGCATTAAAGACTGAACCACAGTTACGACAAGCTTACGAGCAAAACGAGCTAACTAAAAAAGTAATCGAAATTTGCAAAAGACTCGAAGGCCTTGCACGCCACGCATCGGTCCACGCCGCCGGTGTTGTTATTGCTGATGAGCCGTTGACTAATTTTATACCCCTTTATAAAGCGTCCGGTTCCGATGATATCATAACGCAGTATGAAGGACCTATGGTTGAAAAAGTAGGCCTGTTAAAGATGGACTTTTTAGGGCTTAAGACCCTGAGTGTCTTAGAGCGGGCATGTCAATTAGTCAAGGAGCTTCACGGAACAGACATAGACCTGGAAAAACTCGACCTTACTGACCCAGAGGTCTTTGAGCTTTTCTCCCATGGCAAAACAAAAGGGGTTTTCCAGTTCGAGTCAGCCGGTATGCAGAACATGCTGATTAAGATGGAGCCGGACCGCATTGAAGACCTTATAGCGGCAAATGCCTTATATCGGCCGGGTCCTATGATACTCATCCAGGATTATATTGACCGAAAACACGGTACAAAGTGGAAGCTGCCGCACTCGATTATGGATGAAATTCTCAACGAGACCTACGGCATTATGATCTATCAGGAACAGGTGATGCGGATTTGCAACCGGCTGGGCGATATACCGCTGCGAGAGGCATACACCTTGATTAAGGCAATAAGTAAAAAAAAGGCAAAAACTATCGCCAAGGAGAAAGAAAGATTTATTGCCGGCTGTGTGGATAAAGGTTTAAAGAGTCAGCAGGCCCAGCAGATTTTCGAACTTATCGAACGATTCGCCGGCTACGGCTTCAATAAAAGTCATTCTACCCGCTATGCCTTCATCGCATATCAAACCGCTTATATGAAAGCACATTGGCCTATCGAATTTATGGCGGCTCTTTTGACTTACGAAATGGGTAACACCGACAAAGTCGTCGAATATATCGCTGAATGCACCGAAATGGGTATTGAGGTGCGGGCGCCCGATATCAATGAAAGCGGCGTTGATTTTACGCCGCTCTACGACGAGCCAGACAGCAGCCAACTCGTCGGGGCGGAGCCCGCCGCAGCCCGAAAGAAAAAAGGAGTAATACGTTTCGGCCTGGCTGCTGTAAAAGGTGTTGGTGGCAAGGCCGTTGAACAAATCATTGCTGCTCGTGAAAAAATCGGCAGATTCCAGAGTCTCTTCCACTTCTGCGAAAACGTCGATTTGCGAGCCGCCAACAAACAAGTGCTCGAGGCACTTATAAAGGCGGGTGCCTTCGATAAGCTGGGCGGCAACCGTGCGCAAATGATGGCAGGCCTGGAAAAGGCAATGGAATACGGTACAAGCCTACAGGCCGACAAACAAAACGGCCAGATGAGCATCTTTACTCAGATGGCCGGTGAGACCGATTATGCGCAAGACCATAATCACCTGCCCAATGTTGCTCCCTGGCCTGAGCCGCAGATGTTAGTTTATGAGAAACAGGTTCTCGGTTTTTACGTTACAAGTAATCCACTGAGCCACCACGCTGAGACAATAAACCTTTATTCCACACACAATAGCTCGCAACTGGACCAGACCGGCCAGTCCGCAGGACGCCTTACGGCGGATAAGCAAATCGTAATCGGCGGAATGATAGCAAAGATAAGATATAACCTGACAAAGACCGGACGAAACGCCGGCTCAAAAATGGCTGTCTTCACACTCGAAGACCTGCAGGGCCAGGCCGAAGTGGTAATGTTTCCAGATGTGTTGAATAAATACAGCGATGTATTGGTCCAGGATGCGATTGTTTTTGTAAAAGGAAAACTTGATTTTAGAAGAGAAAGACCTAATATCTTGGCTGCAGAAATCATCAAATTAGACGAGGTCAGGGAAAAATTAGCTGCCAAAATCAGGATTCGGCTGGATTCTAAAGATGTTACCAAGGAGAAGGTGGCTATGATAAAGAGCATCTGTAAGAGTCACAGAGGTAAAAGCCCCGTTTATGTTGCGATAAGAACCGACAAAGGCAGGGTCTATGCAGCAGCCGATAAAGAGCTTTCCGTCAACCCGGACATCGACTTTTGCAGAAAGATGCGACAGCTCGTCGGCGAAGAAAACTTCCAACTGGTAAAATAAGAATTTTAGCCACAGATTTCACAGATTTGGAAAGGAGATTATTGTGTGGCTGCCAAAAGATGAAAGAAAATTGATAAGATACTATTATAATGAAATTGGCAAAATTAACGACATCGAAATGCGCAAAGTTTTCACACTAGAAGACCTAATTAAAGCAATAGGAAAGAAAGAGCGACCACAATCACAAAAGGCTCTGATAGAAGATTATAGTGAGGTCGAAGTGCTTAATACTTTGCTTAGCAAAAGAGGCTTGATAGCTTGGGAAGAATATAAGGCAGATGGAGATGGAAAATGGGCGATAAACATGTATGCCGAACAAACAGATAATCCAAACCTAAACAAAAAACTTAAATATCTAATAACTTTAACAATCGCTGGCTATGACCTCGGACGTAAATACAACAGTTGGTGGTCACGCAGTGGACTTCGGTTCGCAGAATACAAAGACCACTGGTTTTGGCTCATCCTCGGCTTTCTCGGTGGCATTATTGGAGCCTTAATAGTAAACTGGCTGTCGTCTTTATTTACCAAAAGCCCTATGTGCTAAATGAATTTAATACCAGCAGATACGACTATTGAAGCTGCGAGGAAGCAGTTTGAAATTTTGAGCAAGCTAAGTCCCGAAAGGCGGGCAATAATGGCATTCGAGGCAAGCGATATGCTCCGAAGTATCGTTGAAGCTGGTGTAAGAACCCGCCACCCGGATTATAACAAAGACAAAATAAGCAAAGAAGTTTTGCGTCTTATGGTTGGGAACAGATTATTCAAACAAATTTACCCTGAAGCTGAGAAATAAAAATGAATGGCCAGAAAGACTTTTTACAAATATTGATTAAAAAATTAGACCAACATGAAATTTCATATATGCTCTCCGGCTCCGTTTCAAGCAGCTTGCATGGTCACCCCAGGGCTACAAAGGATGTTGATATTATTATTGAGCCCACAAAAAAACAGCTTTTTAGCTTCGTTGAGTCGCTGGGTGAAGATTACTATGTTAGCATTGAAGCGGTTCGAAATGCTTTTGCCGATAAATCCATGTTTAATATAATTGATAAAGAGACGAGCTGGAAGGCCGATTTTATTATTCGCAAAGATAGACCCTTCAGTCATCAGGAGTTCAAACGAAAGCGTACCACCAAAATCGAGGGACTCAAAGTTTGGGTAACTTCGCCGGAAGATATTATTTTGAGCAAGCTCGAATGGGCCAAGAATAGCCACTCAGAACAGCAGTTTCGTGATGCTCTTGGGGTAGCCGTTACTCAGTGGAACATCCTCGAACTGGATTATTTGCACTACTGGGCAAAGCAATTAAAATTAAAAAGCTCTCTTGAAGAGCTTTTAGAACAGGCCAAAAAGCTGTTAGAATCAACTTAGGATATCTAGAAAAATGGAAAATGAGGTCCTGAAAAATAATTTACGCGGCAAATTTATAGTCCTTAATGGGCCGGACATGAATATAATGACCAGTACTCAGGTACAAGGTGTTCAATGGTTGTCATTGCGAGTGAAGCGAAGCAATCTCTACTGCCCAATTGTCAGAGATGGCCATGTCCCTTAGGGACTCGCAATGACGATTTGTTAAAATAAAGTGTAACAGAGCAATATATTAGGAAATTAAAATTGGCAAATGAGGATTTGAAAAATAAATTACAAGGTAAATTTATAGTCCTTGATGGACCGGACGGCTGCGGCAAAACTACACAGGCGAAACTTTTGACTGGATGGCTGCAAAAGCAGGGTATTCCTACCAGCAGCTTTCGTGACCCCGGCGATACATACATCGGCGAAAAAATCAGACAAATCCTGCTTAGCCCCGAACATATCGCAATGAGCACGCGGGCAGAGCTGCTTTTGTATATGGCGGCGAGGGCACAGCTCTGGCAGGAAAAAATGGCGCCGGCATTTCGAGACAACCATTGCGTTATTCTCGATAGATGGGTCTCAAGCACCTGCGCTTATCAGGGCAATGCCGGTGGCTTCGGAATGCAAAAGGTAATAAAACTGGCAACAGATTCCCTGGCAAGGCCCTGGCCCGATTTGACTATCATACTCGACGTCGATGTGAAGGCCGGCTTTAAGCGGCTGCCGGGCAAGCTCGATAGAATGGAGGCCAAGGGCCGTGAATACCATAAAAAGGTCCGCGATGGCTTCCTGAAACTGGCCCACCAGCAGGAAAACTTTATGGTAGTCAATGCCAGCGGAAATATTGAAGAAGTTCACAAAAAAATAATAAAAATAGTTGAAGGATTTTAGCCACGGGCTTCGTGCTTATTTTATATTATGCCATTGAAAGATATTTTCTGTCAGGACAAAGCAATTTCAATTTTACAGCGGGCCTATGCTTCAGGTAAGGTCCCGCACGCATATATTTTTGCCGGCCTGGAGGGCATCGGCAAATTCAAAACCGCCCGCGAATGGGCCAAGCTGTTGCTCTGCAAAAATCCAATAGAATACAGGAGACAGAAGACAGAGGACGGAAGACAGAGTACGGAAGAGAAACGAGTTGATAGCTGCGGCTCGTGCCAATCCTGCCGATTGTTCGAAGCCGACTCACATCCGGACTTCAACCACATTTATAAGGAATTGATTCAATTTACAGAAGAGGGCAAAGGCAGAAAGACACCCGTTGACCTACCAATAGACGTTGTTCGAGAATTTCTAATCGAAAAAGTGCCAACCAGGCCAACAGTCTCGCAAAGGAAGGTCTTTATCGTCAGCGAAGCTGAAAAGCTAAACACTGCTTCGCAGAATTGTCTGTTAAAAGTGCTGGAAGAGCCGCCGCTGTATTGCTGCATTATCCTGCTGTGCACCCGTCTGGAAAGATTGCTTGCCACCACAAAATCAAGATGCCAGATAATCCGTTTTAGCCCCGTTGATGAAGGCAGGATAATCGAAAAGCTAAAAGAAATGGGTCTTATAGATATGCAAGCCCAATACTTCGCTCGTCTGGCTCAGGGCAGTTTAGGCCAGGCCTGCCAGTGGGCACAGCTTGCCGATGTAAATCTTTACAAAACAAAGAAAAAACTGGTAACTTCCCTAGTCAACTGCGAATTAGCCGGGGCCTTAGACCTGGCCCAAGAGCTTCTGGGCGAGGCTAAAAGAATCGCTGCCGCCTGGGGCGACCTCGACAAAACCACCAGCAAAACCGATATCAATCGAAGGGCCCAAAAAACTCTCATCCAGGTAATCATATCGGTTTTATATGATGTAATGAAAAGAAATGCCTCGCCAGCCCCGTTAGAAATCCCAGAGTACCCAAGACCTCTGCCAGCAGAAAGTGAGTCCAAAAAAGGAAAATTTCTAACGGGGCAGGAAAAAGACTTTATAAACTTCGACCAAAAAGCAGAGATACAAAAGTTAGCCGGACGTTTCGGTCCTGAGCAGGCCGCAGAAAAAATCGCCGATTGCTATATGACGCTGCGATGGATTGATTCAGCCGTCAATGAGAAACTTATTTTCGAGCAGCTATTGTTAAATCTCGCCGGTTCTGATATAATAAAGGTTTAAGAGTTAAGCTTTGTGCTGCTATTTGCTCAGGTAAATTAGATGGCAGAACCTTCAATAAAAAAGGCCAAGCAGGCCAAAAGCAAAAAACATATGCTGATTCGCTACGGCAAGATGAATACGCTTGGACTCTTCGAGCACAACGAAACCAGAATACCCAAAATAAACCCTCGCGTAGTAATAAAAACCAACAAAGGTCTTGAATTAGCATATCTCGTAGGCCGGTTCTCTGCATACAGGGCCGGACAATTCAGGCTGAGTGATGACCAGATTAAAAAATATTTCAATGACAACAATACAGATTTCTCCTTCAAAGCGGCAGGTAAATTTGTGCGTTTCGCAACCGCAGAGGATATAAGCGAGGAG
>CAZOQJ010000055.1:0-14672 GCA_964581905.1 uncultured Pirellulales bacterium | reverse complement strand
GAGTAATATGGAAGCGGCTGTCGAGATTGCCCGCCAGCTCAGATTGAGAGACCTCGGCGGCCTAATAATCTGCGATTTTATCGATATGCACAACAACAAACACCGTAAGGATGTGGAAAAAGTTTTTCGCACAGCCGTTAAGGCCGACCGCGCCCGCTCGAGAATACTGGGAATAAGCCGGTTCGGCGTGATAGAAATGACACGTCAGAGAATGCGTCCTTCATTGCAATCAGCCACATACCTGGCTTGCCCGCATTGTGCAGGCACGGGCTTTGTCAAAAGCCATGAATCAACGGCAATAGAGATTATTCGCCTGCTGCATCTATCTGCTTCACATGAGCAAATAAAACGAATTGAGCTGTTTGTCTCACCCGGAGTTGCGGATTATCTGCAAAATGAGAAAAGAACTGCGCTGATGCAAATTGAGCAGCTTATGGACAAACGCATCATAATACATTCTTCGCCAGAGTATAGCGGTGAAAAACACGATTTTATATGCTACAATGCACGTGGTAGCGTGGTAAAATTGTAATTAGACACTTTAGACACTGATTAACGCGGACTTTGGGACACTGATCCGCCGTCGTTAAAACTATGGCGAGACAAGTTTACACTGATTAAACAAGAATAAAAACAGCCATAGAGAGTTCAAGTTAAATTAGCCACGAATTTTGTCAGGTATTGTTAAGGAATTTTTCTTAGTTTTTGCTTAAATTAACATATTAAAGTAGGATATAGGGCAGATAGTATAGGATAGAATATCAGACTCTAAACTCCTATGGGCACAGTAACAGTTGCAAGTAAAAGGATTATTAAAGACTTTAACCTCGAAAAGGTGTCTGCGCCTGATTTTTTCCGCTCGGAAGATGATATAGAAAAACATGCGGGCATTCATCCCTATTCACATTTTATGAGACGTGCGTGGGAGACAATGCACCTAAATGGGATTCTATGCATTGAAGGTAAACCAACAGTTTATTTTAAAGAAGTTGATCGTATTGATTCCCGCAACCAAAGGGAATGCTATAAAAAATTCTGGAACCAAGGTCTCGCTACCCTTTTAGTAATAAGCAGTCCCAATGAAGTTCAGGTTTACTCAAGTTTAGCAAAACCTGCAAAGGAAGATTCTCCTCTCGATGCGGAGCACAGACTTGTACAAGCGCTTGATTTAACAGCAAGAGCTTTATTTATGCGAAGAGTTCAGACCGGCCAGATTTATAGAGAGAATCTTGAAAGTTTTCAGCCTGACAAAACAGTTGATAAGTTTTTACTTAAAAATCTTAGGGCCGCACGAGATCTATTGCACAAACATAAAAATTTAGAATATAAAATAATCCATCCGCTGCTTGGCAGGATAATTTTTACGTGTTATCTCATCGAACGAGATGTTATTGGCGAACAGGAATTTGTTGAAGCTGGAGTAAAAGACGTAAAGGATCTTCATGAATTGTTTTCGCAATACAAAGGTATTAAAGCAAGAGATATTCTGTATGACCTTTTTGCTGTCCTTGAAACACATTTTAATGGGAGCGTGTTTGATCAAACTATCAAACAGGAACGTCAGAAAATTGACGAGGAACATATAAGAATACTCCGTAGATTTTTAAATGGTGAAGAATTACCAACAGGACAGCAGACATTTGATTTCTGGGCATACAATTTCGAAGTGATTCCTGTCGAGACAATAAGCTCTATATACGAAGAATTCCTTGCTGCCGAAGACGAAGAGGAGCAACGTAAGAGCGGGGCTTATTATACACCAAAACATCTTGCAGAAATGGTTGTTGATGTGGCAGTCGAAAATGGGAGTTTGCTTGATAAGAGGATTTTGGATCCTGCCTGTGGGTCTGGAATCTTTCTTGTGATATTGTTTAATCGAATAGCTGAACAATGGAGGCGTCAAAATCCGCAAGTTTGCAATAAAACCCGTGCTGAAGCTCTTTTGGAAATCATTAGAAACCAATTATGCGGCATAGATCTAAAGGAAACAGCATGTCGCATCGCGTGTTTCAGTCTTTACCTTGCATTTTTAGATCAGCTTAAACCAAGAGAAATTCGAGAATTGGAGAAAATTCGAGGAAAAGTACTGGATAATTTCCTTGTCTTAAAAGACCAATCATATAAGAACACTGAGTCCCCTGTGATTTTTGAGGGAGACTTTTTTGACAACGATTTTATAGAAGAAAATTATTTTGATCTTGTTATCGGAAATCCGCCGTGGGTCAGTAGAGGCAACATAGCTGACGACAAAGCTCTTGAATGGTGTTTAAGTAAAAACGATCCATATCTTGAAAACAGTCCTAAATACAAGGCAGATAAGAAAAGATATTTTTTTCCAGCTAAGCAGATTGCCCATCCCTTCATGTGGAAATCTCCGGTTCATTTAAAGTCAAATGGAAGAGCTTGCCTTGTTTTGCCCACAAAAGTGCTTTTTAATAACCAAACTGATATCTTTCAAGATGGTTGGTTTTCCAATATTACCGTTGATAAGGTTATCCAATTATCTGATTGGCGCGAAATACTATTTGAGAATGCGATCTGTCCAGCTGTAATTGTTCGTTTTGGCCGTCAAAAACCAGAAGGAGAATATCTCATAAATTATGAAGTGCCGAAAGTTAATGATTACGATCCTCGGAGGGGGGTAATCGCTATTTTACCAGAAGACCGCAAGGCAATGAAATTGTCTGAGATTCAAGAATCGGCAAAGAAAAATGAAATATCAGTCGTTTGGAAGAAAAAATTTTGGGGGACTAAAAGGGATGTTCTTCTTATTGATAGATTACTTGAAATGCCGCGACTGGGAGATATCACAGGAACGCCCGAAGAACCAAAACTCCTCATTTCCGGCCAAGGGTTTCAACCGTACCTCCCTGAGTATTACGATAATGATACTTTTAAGCCTAAAATAAACAAGAATGGTAAAGAGATACATGGTAAACCAAAGTCGATATGGTGGGGCAAAAACCGTCTATACATTGATGCAACAAATAAAAATATACATCTTATATTAACGTGCAAGGATTGTGTTCCATTCGATCAATTTGGATTTAAGAAAAGATTTACTGAACTTCGACGTAGACCAGACAAAATCCTTTTTGAACCACCAATGGTAATTATAACAAAAGGATTCTCCAAGAAAATTTTCTGTGACTTTCCAATAGTTTTTAACAATACATTTCAATCTATCGTCTATCCGGATTCTGGTAGCAATAAAGATGCTAAACTCTTAATGTTCTTGTCAGCCATTTTAAATTCAAAACTTTCTGATTATTATTTCTTTCATGTGCCTGCTAATCTAGGGGTGGAGAGAAACCAAGTGTTTGTTAATGAAATAGGTCTTTTGCCTTTCCCACTTCCCCAAAATACTTATGACCCGAAAAAGTCACAAAAAATCATCAATCTGGTTGCTGACTTGATGATAAAGTGTAAGGAATCCATTGAGAATAATTTTATGGGCAGGAAAAACAAAACTCAAACTGCCATGAAGCAAATCGAGCCGCTTATCTACGAATATTATGCGATTTCTAAACGCGAGGAAATGCTTATTGACGATACGGTTAATATTTTCAAAAGAAGCATGATGCCGACTTCTATAAGTAAAATAGTGCCAACGAGTAAAGAATCTACTTTTGAACAACGCAAAGAATATATTGATTTACTATGTGGGATATTAAATTCATGGGCCAAACGGAGTCTTTTTAAAGTAAGCGGTAAAACAGAATATTCCAATAAGCAAGGGACCTCCATTGTTACGCTTTGGAAATCCCGAAAATTCGAACATTACAAAGAAAATCAAACATTTGATGAATTACAAACGGCCTTGAAGAGTATTCAGAACGCCCTTCGTGAAAAGAAAGGCAGGTTTACATATCATCGCGGATTGAAGGTTTTTGACAAAGATAATCTTTATATTGTCAAGCCGCTTGCATTGAGGCATTGGACAAAGACGGCGGCTATCAACGATGCTGATGAAATAGCAGCAAAAATCCTTACTTCCGGAAGAGGTAATTAATGGTAGCGGAAGTAGCTGGAAATGCAGAAGGTTGGAAAGATTTACTTCCAGAGGAGTTTATTCCTGATATACTTGAGCTTGTAATTAGTTCGTGGGATACTTTCAATAAGCCACATCGCCTTGCACTTGAAGTTACTATATCAAAAGAATTTGTGATAAAGTTGCGAGTTGATAAAAATAAACGTGATGATTTACCATTCCAAGTATGGCCAGAGATAAACACGCTTGACACTCAAGCCGAAGATGAAGGCCGTATGGATATTCTCTTCTCATACTTGGGTACATTGAAAGAGGAAATTCATTTTGCATTTGAGTGTAAAAGGTTACGTATCCCATATCCGCTTCCGCGCCGACTTGCTACCAACAATAGCGATTATGTCGGCAAACAGGGAATGATGTGCTTTATTACTGGTAAATATAGCCGAAGTGTTACAAATGGTGGAATGATCGCATATGTTATGGACGGAAAGGCAGAAGAGGCAATTTTATCTTTAGGAGAACTTATCAAAAGGAAAGCTACAATGCTGAAATTGGAGAAGAACATAGGCCTTGAGTTATCATCGGTCCTGGGCAATTTAAAGAACATTCGAGAAACGAGGCATATCTTAAGCACAAAGAAGTTTACAATCCACCATGTTTTCCTTGCAGTATGAGATCGATGGTGTTTTTGGGCTATGCCAAGGTAAGCTTATTATTTCTCCCAATTCTCACCAAACACAAGCCAATTTTCGTCGCTTCCGCCTTCGCCATCCTGCTTCGCTCTCTTCGACAGGCTCAGGGCAAAGCGGGACAGGTGCGCTCAGGGCAGGGCTGGGGGCTTAAGGAAACCCCCGAAGCAGGCTTCGGGGCTAAATATATTTGGATTCCGTATCCCCTGCCAACGAATTGCTGGGGCAGGCAAGTACGGAATGACAATGTAACGTCGTCGTTCCCGTCTTCGTTTCGCTACGCCGTGGTAAACCGGCGACGGCTAAACAAAACCCCCAACATAAAGACCCCTGCCGCAAGCAGCAGGGCTAATCGACCCCCAGTATAAAACTGGGGGCTAAAGGAAACCCCCGAAGCAGGCTTCGGGGCTAAATAAAAATATGGATTCCGTATCCCCTGCCAACGAATTGCTGGGGCAGGCAAGTACGGAATGACAATGTAACGTCGTCGTTCCCGTCTTCGTTTCGCTACGCCGTGGTAAACCGGCGACGGCTAAACAAAACCCCCAACATAAAGACCCCTGCCGCAAGCAGCAGGGCTAATCGAGGATAAGGAAACCCCTTGCAGTGCAAGGGGCTAACAGAGCATTCCTCGCGTGGGTAACCCCCACCGCGCCGGGTGGGGGCTAAATAATTTTGCTTGAGCAATTTGAAAATGTCGGTAAAATCGCTCCCAGGTGTCAATAGTACCTGAGCAGCAAAACCGGCAGTATATGTTAGATTATTGTCATTCTTGAAGTTACGTATCACGGCCAAGATGGCCGTGGTACAATCAGGAGCTTAAATAAGTGAAATTCGACCTTGAGTATGCACGGGAGGTTATTTCAGCCGAAGCAGAGGCAATAACTGCTGTTACGCCGATAGTTGATAAGTCTTTCAGCCAGGCCTGCGAGATGATTTATAACTGCAGCGGCTCGGCCATAACAAGCGGAATCGGAAAAGCCGGCATCATCGGTCGAAAAATCAGCGCTACCCTGGCTTCGACCGGAACACCCAGCCATTTTCTTCATCCCGCTGAAGCTGTTCACGGCGACTTAGGTAGATTACGGAAAAACGATATAGTAATTGTGCTGAGCTACGGCGGTGAAACCGATGAAGTTATCCGCCTTATAAATTTGGTCAAGCAACTTCAAATCAAACTGATAGCAATAACCGGCGACAGCGACTCGACTTTAAGTAAGTACGCCGACGTAACTTTGTGCATGGGCAAGATGTCCGAGGCCTGTCCGCTTGGTGTTGCGCCGAGCGTCTCAACCGCATGTATGCTGGCTGTCGGTGACGCCCTTGCGTTTACAGTGATGAAAGCCCGAAATTTCAGCGTCGAGGATTATGTAAGGTTCCATCCGGGCGGCTCACTCGGGACAAAACTGCTTACCGTTGAGCAATCGATGATGTTCAAGCCGAGCGAAAAACTGCCTATCGTGGCAACCACCGATACGATAAAAAAACTGCTTGAAAAAACCAGCGAAGTTAAACGCCATGGTGCGGTAATGGTAGTTGAAAGAAACGGCAAATTATCAGGAATAATCACCGATGCCGACCTGAGACGCCTGTTCACGCAAAAAGGCAATAGTGCTTTCGAGCTCAAAGCAGCCGATGCAATGACCGCCGATTGCAAAAGAATACGAGCCGACTCCCTTGCCTCAGAGGCCACAGCGATTTTCCATAAATATAGAATCGACGAGCTTCCGGTCGTTGATGCAAATGATAAACCAGTCGGCCTAATCGATGTACAGGACATTGTTACTATTAAGGTTGTTGGATAATAGATGATGTGCGTGTTTTTGCTGACGAGAACATTGAAGCGAAGATATAAAGCACGAAATTCTAAATCCGAAGCACGAAATTCATCCTTCGTAGTACTACGGAGAACGGACAATATCAAAATTCAAATTTCCGAATGACCAAAATGTTCGGATATGGAGAAACGAGCAGTGTCAAATCTTTCAGATATAAAACTTCTGGCCTTGGATATTGATGGCGTTCTGACCGATGGTACCATCGTCGTTAACGGCGACGGCAGTGAAAGCAAATTCTTCAACGTACAGGACGGCCACGGCATCCGACTATGGCTAAGAGCAGGACTGAAAATGGCCTTCTTCAGCGGCAGAGTTTCACAGCCAACAGAAATCCGTGCTAAACAATTCGGTGTCGAATACGTATTTCAGGATTGTCATGAAAAACTGCCAATACTCGAGAAGTTTCTTCAGCAGCAGGGTCTTTCGCCAAAAGAAGTTGCCTATATCGGTGATGATTTGCCGGATTTGCCGGTCATAAGATACGTCGGCTTCGGTGTGGCGGTTGCCAACGCCGTTGATGAGGTCAAGAAAGATGCGGATTTAGTAACCACTCGTCCCGGCGGTGCCGGCGCCGTCCGGGAAGTAATAGAATACATCCTAAAAGATACCGGCAGATGGGAAGAATTTATGAAAAGGTATCAATAGCAGATAGACAGTATCAGAGACGATTATGTTATGGGCACAAAGTTGAGAAAATTTTTAATAGGTTTTATCTCGCTGACAGTTGTACTTGCGATATACCTGCTCTATAACACGATGAGCAAGGCGCCTGCGGTTGATATCGAGGACACCGTTGCTGACAGCAATATCAGCGCCCTCGGGGGCGAAATTGGCAAAATCGGCGATGTTGGTGTTAGTGCTCTTATAAAGCCAAGATTCATACATCGTGATAAGAACAAGGAGATTGACAGGGTGTTTGGATTTGAGGAGCTTCTGCACCAGGAAAAAGGGTTGTGGCAGGTTGAAAAACCCTATATGAATGTTTATCAGGATTCTTTCAATTGCTTCATCTCCGCCGACAAAGGAGAAGTTCAGGTTGAAACTGCTGTCGGTAAACCCACACCGAAGGACGCAACTTTTACCGACAATGTGGTCATACATTTCCTGCCTCAGGGCGGAAGTGATATCAAAGAAAGCTTCGTTTATTTTGATGACGTTTCTTTTATCAGCGACAGGACGCTGTTCTTGAGCGAAGGCCCTATCAAATTCGTCTCCCAGGACGCTCAAATGCTCGGCAGAGGACTGGAGCTTGTCTATAATGACCAGCTCAAACATCTTGAATCTCTCAGGATAGTTGAGTTGGAGAGCTTGCGCCTTAAAAGCTCAAAGCCAACTTATCCCTTACCCACTAAGGTAGAACCAAAACAACCACCCGAATCTACCGGCCCTCAGAAACGAGAGCCATCGCTAACAACCACCCAACAACCAGCCATCCAGCAACCAACAGCCGTCCAAAAACCAGCCATCCAAAGAAAAAATGAGTACTACAGATGTGTATTTAGCAAAAATGTCGTTATTGACACACCTGAGCAGTTGATTTTTGCCGATGATGAACTTTTAATCAGTGATATACTCTGGTCCTTTCGACAACGCTCCCCTCGACCTCGCTCGGGACAGGCAGGACAGGCAAAGAGCTCGAGTGAAAAATCCAGCCCGCCTCGGATCAGCCAAGCCAAGACAGGCAGGCCGGAAACCGCAGAGCCAAATACTGTAAGCGCTCCTGACACTGTCAGTGATATCATCCGGGCAGAAAGCTTGGGTGAAAAATCTATCAGGCCGGAGGAATTACCGCAACAGGGCCTCGATACAATTCTCACCTGTGACGGCAGCGTTGTCGTAACGCCAATGAGCTTGTCCAGTCCGCTTAAAAGTTATTTCAAAACCGATAGTGGGCTATCCTCGCCCAGCCGAAAAAGCGGCAAAAAACTCGAAGATGCAAAAGGACGAAGCACCCTTGTTGCAAAAAATATTGACTTTAACGCTTCCACCGGCGATGTCGTTGTCACGGGCAGGTCGCAGCTTGACTTTTACACCGGCGGTATGTTAGCTGCTGAAGCAAATCAGTCCGCCATGCCGGTAACAATAACAGCCCAGAAGCAGACTAAGTTTTTGCCGGCCTCCAACCAGGTTGTTTTCGAAGGTGATTGTCTGGGTTCGATGATTTCCAGCGAGTCCAACCGCCCCGAAAAGTACACGATTTCTGCTCCAAAATTAACTGTAAGTCCGTCGAAGGATAAAGCTAAGCCGGGCATTGCATCAACTACCGGCATCGAACATTTCACCGCGAGTGGTGGAGGAGTTGAAATTGTCGTTTCTTCACTCGACCCTGCCCAGGACGAGAATGATGTCAGCCAGCGTGCCAAGTTTACTGCTGAACAAATTGACTATAGCGCTTCTACAAACGACGTTGTTGCCGCCGGCCCGACAGAACTCACATTTTACGCTGATGACATAACAGATGCTAACAGCTCAACGCCGCTACCCGTAGTAATAACCGCTCAAAAACAAACCAAATACCTGCTCGATTCGCAGCAGGTTATTTTCGATGGCGGCTGTCTATGCTCAATGACCAAAGAAGATACGAATATCCTGCAGAAATACAACCTTTCTGCAGCGACACTGACAGTAAATCTTGCCTCACAGGAAAGTGGTAATGGCTCACAGATAGAACATCTGACTGCAAGCGGCGGGGTGGTCCGGCTGGCAACAACCAAATCCGCAGGAGAGAAACTGCTTAGCGGTATTGAGCTAAAGTGCCGTCAGTTTGATTTCGATGATGCCAACCAAATCTTCATAGCTACCGGCCAGGGCGTAATAAAGTTCGCAAACGTCGTTGCTCATGTACCACAAAAGCAAACCAGCGGGTTTAGCTTACGCCGACCTTGCTGGGCGCTATTCGAAAACTTTGACAGATTGCAGTACTATTTAGAGAAAAATCAAATTATCGTGGATGCGAAAACAAAGAAAATAAACATTGGTTACGTACCTATTATCGATGGTGAGTACGGCCAGCTCGTTCGAGCCACAGCCGGCCACGTCGAAGCCCTGCTTTATGAAACTGCTGACGGCCAGACCGACCTTGCAAAATTGTTCGCTTCGGGCGGCATTACTTTTGAGGACGATAAAAATCGATTCGATGGCGGCGAGCTCTTTTATGACCATAAAAAAGCCATAATGAAAATTGAGGCAAGCGAAGCTCAGCCCTGCATATACAACGGCGCACTTGTTAAAGCAATCGAATATAATCTGAAGACCGGCAAAGTAAGAGCCAAAATCGCAGGGCCTGGAATTATGCAGTTAAAGTAATGGCCGGTTTTTAATACAGTGTGATGAATTGAGAAAATAATAACACCTTGAGGTATTAAGCAAAATGATTAAGAAAATCCTTTTAATAATCGCATTGGTTGTGTTGACATTTTCACTGTTCGGCTGCGAGACCTTCAAAGGCGTGGGCCGAGATATCCAATCTGCCGGCGAAGCCGTTGAAAACACCGCTGAGAAAGTCGACAGCAAAATCTAACTATCCCGTCTCGACTTAGCGTCGAGCCGAGGCAGGACAGGATTAAGCACAAAGCTGCTGTAAATCGTTTATTGTTAATTCATCCAGATGAACAACAATCTTTTCGGCCATTGCTAACTGCTCAGCATCGTAAGAATTTGTTACGGCAACCGTATGCATTCCTGCGGCCTTGGCGGCCTGCAGGCCCCAGTGCGAATCCTCTATCGCTATACACTGATTGGCCTCGATTGGACTTTGCCGGCCTTGATTGAGTTTTCTCAGAGCTAAAATAAAACCATCCGGATACGGTTTTCCTCTTGTCATCTGCTCAGCAGATACTATCACGTCGAAGAAACCCCGCAGCCGGGCCTGCTCTAATACAAGCTCAATCTCCGCCAATAGCGCTCCGGAGCATATCGCCATCGGAATACTATTGTCTTTGAGCATATTCAAACAATCGCGGACGCCTTCTATTATCCGACCGTCGGTCTTTGCCAGTTCCTCGAACACATGGTTTTTCTGCTCTATAAGACTTTCGATTCCCTGTTCGCCGCGGTGCGACCGCGTCGCAACGGGCATATCTATTTTGAGCAGTCCTTTTTTAGCGAGCAGCTTAAAGCAATCCACATCAGTACAGCCAAGATACTCTTTGTAATAATCTCTCGTTGAAATCTCCACGCCGTATTGAGCCAGCACGCGATTAAAAGCACGAAGGTGCAGAATTTCCGAATCGGTTATCACGCCATCGAAATCAAAAATAATTGCTCGTAGCATTACCTGCTCCTCATTCAGTCGGCACCGGCCCTACCATCGCTTCATATTCGGCGAATGTAGATTTATCGCCCGTGCGAATCAACTCTGCCAGTGCCGCGAGCTTCGGTGCGTTTTTCGTAATATATCTTCGTGCAATGAGCGCCTTTCGCTTTTTCATCGGTATCTTTTTGCCATTGCCGGATGAACCGTCTGCGACGCCAACTTGCATATCGACATTCGTACTGGCCTGTCCGCACAATAGATAGCCGTTAATCAAATCTATCGCAATATCGACCAGCGGCCTGCCGTAAAGGTCCATATACTCGCTGCCATTCTCTTTTACAAAGGCAATAGCAGTTTTTAACTGTTCGGTCCCCTCGGCTAATTTTTGCAGCAGGTCCTGCAGCTCCGGCTCAAATTGCTGCTGAGCAAGCCCGTTAATGACATTTTCGGCTGTTCCGCTGCAGACACGACGAACCGCTGCGACAATTTGCAGCTGGCTCGTCCCCTCGTAGATGCTTGTGATTCTCGCATCGCGGGCGTGCCGTTCACAGGCATAATCCTGCATATATCCGCTTCCGCCGAGGACCTGAATCGAATCATAAGCGACCCTGTTACACATCTCGCTGCAATAGTATTTACTCATCGGCGTCAACATCCCCGCTACCCTTTTGTATTTTCGCGAGTCGGTTCTGAGCTGCTTTGCTTGTTCTTTATCCTCAGGCGGATTCGTCTCAAACCGTTTGGCGAACCCTATCGCCATATCAACAACCCGCGACGTCTCATACAAAAGTGCCCTGCCGGCCTCGATTGCTATTTTTATATCGAGCAGCATGTCCCGCACCGCCGGCAGCTTTTCAATCGCCACTGCGAATTGTCTCCTGCTCGCTGCATAGTCACGGGCAACCCGATAGGCAGCTTCTGCGATACCCATCGATTGAGCCGCGATACCGATACGAGCGCCGTTCATCAGGCTCATCACGTAAGTAATCAGGCCCCGCTGCCGTTCGCCGATGAGCCTGGCCGGTGCATCATCGAAAAACATCTCGCAGGTCGGGCTGCCATGGATGCCGAGTTTTTCTTCCAATCGGCGGATTTTTACCCACGGCCCACGCTCTACCAAAAATAAGCTCAAACCACGTCCATCGGACATTTCCGGCTCGCTTCGCGCCAGTACGAGAAGTACCTCGCCGCACCCGTTGGTTATAAATCTTTTGACTCCCCGAATGAACCAGTTGCCCTCGGCATCCTGATATACCTTTGCCGGCTGTTCTTTATCCGTATCATGGCCGGAAACTTTAACTGATTGTAAATCCGAACCTGCATCCGGTTCGGTCAATACCATTGCTCCGGTAACCTTGCCCGCTGCAAAATCCGGAAGATATTGCTGCTTGATTTCTTCCGATGCAAATGCGTTGATTGTCTCTGCGATTCCCTGCAGGCCGAATATGTTCATAAGCGCAGCATCGGCCCGCGAAGCAATCTCAATCGCCATCGAATAAACCAAATGCGGAAAATTCAATCCGCCGAAACGATGCGGCAACGTAAAACCCATTACCTCCGCCTGTGCAAGCTTCTCCAAAGATTCCTCTATACCTTTAGGCCGAGTTACCGAGCCATCTTCATTTAAGATATTACCCTGACGGTCCACATCTTCGGCACGCGGTGCAATAAAATCGGCCGAAAGTTGGCCCAGCGAATCCAGCACTAAGCTGTAATTTTGTATCGCTTCATTAGCATTGGCCGGCGCATAATCGAATTTTTTCGCGAATCGGAAGTCCTCTTCGCAAACCTCGGCCAGTTTGCCGACATCAATATGCCTGAACAAAAACTGAATGTCGTCGTTATCTGAGTAGAAATTACCCATTTTTGATTCCCTAAACCGTTTTTTCCTTGATGGCTTTAATCATCTTAGGCACAACATCGTTTAAGTCTCCGACGATTTTATAATGTGCAACCTGAAAAATAGGAGCATTGGGGTCGCTATTGATTGCAACAATCTTCTGGCTCTGGTTCATCCCCGCTTGATGCTGGATTGCTCCGCTTATTCCAACAGCGATATACAAGCTCGGCCGAACCGTCGTTCCGGTCTGGCCGACCTGATGGTCGTGGTCGATAAAACCCAAATCCACCGCCGCTCTGCTTGCAGCCGGCGCCGCCCCAAGACAATTCGCCAAATCCCAAACGAGTTTAAAATTTTCCTTACTGCCGACACCTGCACCGCCGGCAACGATTATCCGGGCAGCTTTGAGATTGACCTTCTTCGGCCGTTTATGCTCTTCGAGAATCTTAAGCGGCAAATCCTGTTTCGAAATTTTTACCTTCTCCTCAACGATTACACCCACGCGTTTTACATCCGGCTCCGGCATCGGCATAACGCCTTCGCGCACCGTCGCCATCTGCGGCCAGCGGTCGTGATTGATAATCGTGGCGATTATATTTCCGCCGAATGCAGGGCGAATCTGAAACAGCAGATTCTTATGCAGCTTCTTGTCTGCCACCGTCGTATGGTCGCCGATTTGCAGGTCTGTACAATCAGCCGTAAGTCCCGCCTTTATAGCGCTTGCAATTCGAGGCGCAAGGTCTCTGCCGGTTGTCGTCGCTCCGTAAAGGACAATCTGCGGCTGATATTTATGTATCAAGTCGTACATTACCTTCGTGTAGCTATTGGCCTGGTAATGTCCGAGCGACCTGTGCTCAACAAGATATACCTTATCAGCTCCGTACTGGAACAGTTTTGTTGAAAGTTCTTTGACGCCGTTACACAAAAGAACCGCCGCCAATTTCACGCCAAGCGTATCGGCCAGCCGACGGGCCTTACTCATCAGCTCAATGGGTACATCCTGCAGCTCGCCATTATGCTGCTCGGCAAATACCCAAACCTCACCTTGCCTGTTAACATCTATCATATTTCGTCTCTCGTCCTTCGCTTCACGCCTCACGCAATAATTTTGTCTTCAATCAGCTCGTGAATCATATCAGAGATGCCTTTGTCGCTCGGCTCGATTGTTTTGCTTTCCTTTGCAGCAAGGACAACGCTTTGGATTCGATGCACTTTCGTCGGCGAGCCGCTTCGGCCGCACCACGTCAAATCCGCCTCAATATCATCCAAACTCAATTGTTTTATCAGCAAACCCTTGCTGCCCAGGTCGTTTTGTTTCATTTCAACCAGACTTTTCAATTCCTGCTCGGTGGCATCTGGATTATTTGCCTTCATTTCTCTTGCGATTTCAACCGGTGTCCTTGCGTTTTTATATTTCATCATCTTTTTCGCTGCGGTGACTCTCGGCTCATTTGCATCGCCTGTAACAGTCAGCAGGACCGGAATGTCGGCCTTTACTTTTTGCCAGCCGTTGCCGATATTTCGCTGAGCAGTTATCGTATTGTTACTCAATTCAATAAGCTTTTCGATGTAAGTAATCTGGGTAATACCCAGTTTTTCAGCCAGTTGAGGGCCGACCTGGGCGGTATCGCCGTCAATCGCCTGTCTGCCGCAAAGAACAATATCGTAATCGAGTTTTTTAACTGCACAGCTAAGGATATAGCTGGTCGCTAACGTATCGCTGGCAGCGCAACGCCGGTCGGTGATTAAAATTGCATTATCAGCCCCACGACAAAGTGAATCTCGAAGTACATTGCCTGCTGCCGGAAGCCCCATCGTGATAACGGTTACCTTTCCGCCGTATTTTTCTTTTATTTGCAGGGCTGTTTCCAGTGCATTGAGGTCTTCCGGGTTGAAGATTGCCGGCAGGGCCATTCGATTGACCGTCCCATCTTCATTCATTGCCTCGCCCGTAATCCTTTTGGTATCCGGCACTTGCTTTATAAGAACCACGCAGTTATACGCCACTTATCACTCCTTTTTTCTTTTTTTTTATTGTGAAACACGCCTCACACTTCAC
>CAZOQJ010000054.1:0-15370 GCA_964581905.1 uncultured Pirellulales bacterium | reverse complement strand
TCAAAGACTTCATCGATGATTCGGTGAGCCGAGGATACATAGACCCCAATTGGTACCTGGACAATATGGAAGCTGGATTTGAGATATGGCGTGATGGCCAAGGTCTCACGACCAATTCGTTTTCGGGTTCGGTCTACGATGACGAATGGCTCTACGGAGATTTTACACGTGATAATAAAGTGGATATAAATGACCTGTCTGAATTTTGCTTAATCTGGCTTGATATAGATTGTGTTAATCATAGAATGCTGGATTTAAATTATGATTGTATAATCAGCTTCTATGAATTTTCATTACTGGCCCAGAATTGGCTTGAAGGAACTTAAGAGGACGTACTATGAAGGAGATTATTCAATCCAGGTTTATTAAAATTGTTATTGTGTGCATACTTTTTTATTCAATCATACCACTTTATGTTGTACAAGCAGAATTCGCATATACGAGTGACGGTTCCTTAGTTAAACTGGTGCGTGGACCAACTATAAAGTATGTAGATAATAAATCCGGTTATGAGCTCACAGAAGTTACCTTGGATACAAGCTATCCATTCCAGGATGCCAACCTGCCCCTTGAAACCAGGGTCGATGACCTGATATCCAGGTTGACACTGGACGAAAAAATCTCTCTTTTGCACCAATGGCAGCCGGCTATACCCCGTTTAGGGATAGCTTCTTTCAGAACGGGCACCGAGGCTTTGCATGGAGTGGCCTGGCTGGGTGAGGCGACCGTTTTCCCGCAGGCCATAGGCCTGAGTTCCACATGGGACCCAAATTTGGTTAAGCAAATCGGTTCTGCTGTTGGAGATGAGGTAAGAGTATATCATCAAAGAGACCCCTTAAATGTTGGAGTATCTGTATGGTCGCCTGTTGTTGACGCATTAAGAGACCCAAGAGCCGGAAGAACAGAAGAGGGATACTCAGAAGATGCGTATTTAACAGGGCAGATGTCCGTGGCATATTGTTCAGGTCTAAAAGGAGATGACCCTTTTTACTATAAAACAATACCGTCATTAAAACACTTTTATGCCTATAATCAGGAAGCAAACCGCGACACTATTAATGTGAGTATCGACGAGAGGAACCGGCGTGAATACTATTTGGAGTTTTTCAGATATGCGATATGTTCCGGAGCTGCTAAATCCATGATGACTGCGTATAATGTAGTGAATAGCGTACCATGTACGGTACACACGGATATCAATGGTATCGTGAAATCAGAGTGGGCGCCAATCGATTACGACGCTGATTTCTTTGTGGTAACCGATGCCTGGGCACCGGAAAATCTTGTCGGCTCGCAAGGATATTATCCGGATATGCCGCATGCCTATGCAGGGGCTCTAAAGGCTGGCGTAGACAGCATGACCCAGGACAGTGAAGATTCCGGCCCGACATTAGCATATATAAGAGATGCTTACGATGATGCATTAATTACAGAAGAAGATATTGATAAAACTGTGAAGAATATCTTAAGAGTAAGATTCCATACAGGCGAGTTTGACCCTGACTCAATGAATCCATACTCAAATGTACCTGATTCCGAGCTCTGTCATCCTGAGCATGCTGCGTTATCATTACAAGCTGCACGCGAAGCTGTTGTATTGTTAAAAAACCAGGGTAATATACTGCCGATAAATAAAGATGATATAAATTCCGTTGCTGTGATAGGACCTCTTGCAGATGAGCTTTTTAATGATTTTTATGGAGGGACATTACCTTATGAAGTAACAGCGCTTCAGGCAATCACCGATAAACTGGCCGGCAAGACAATTATTTATAGTTCTGGAAATGATAAGATAGCGTTAAAAGCACTTGTGAATAGTAAATATGTAACTACTCATGGTGAGACCTCCCTTATTGCCGATTCGAGCACTATAGGTACAGACCAAACATTCGAGCTTGATGACTGGGATTTAGGGCAATATACTTTTAAATCCATTGCTAATAAAAAATATCTTACAGTAGATTTCGATTGGCCATACGTAGTAACAGCATCTCGGGATTACCCCGATGATTGGTTTGTTAATGAGATTTTCAATCTTATTAGTAAGGGTGGTAATGATTATTTACTAAAAACATGGAATTTATGGGCTAATCTCTATGTAACAGCACCCAATGGCGGCGATGACCCACTAAGAGGAAACTCGACTTCTACTGGCAATGCGGAAACCTTTACAAAAGAACTAATCGTAGATGGTTTAACAGAGGCTGTTGCAGCAGCTCAATCTGCAGATATCGCTCTTGTGTTTGTTGGTAATTGTCCGGGAATAAATGGGAGCGAAGCTGAGGATAGACCCTATATAACTTTACCGCCTGACCAGCTGGAATTGATACAGCAAGTTTATAATGTGAATCCAAATACAATTGTAGTTTTGGTAAGCAGCTACCCGGTGGCGATTAACTGGACAAATGATAATATTCCGGCGATTGTTTATTCATCTCATGGCGGACAGGAAATGGGTACCGCACTTGCAGATGTTTTGTTCGGCGACTACAACCCTGCAGGCCGGCTAACCACGACATGGTACAGCTCATTAAGTCAGGTACCGCCGATTACTGATTACGACATTATCGACAGCAATAGAACCTACATGTACTTTGAGGACACGCCTTTATATCCGTTCGGGCATGGCCTGACCTATACAACTTTCAATTATAGTAATTTACAGCTAAGCTCTAATTCAATAGCAGCAAACGAGCAGGTTACTGTAAGTGTAGATGTTACAAACACCGGTTCTGTTACAAGTGACGAAGTAGTTCAGTTGTATGTCAGAGACCAGCAGGCAAGTGTAAAAAGACCGGTTAAGGAATTATTAGGTTTCAAAAGGGTTTCTATACCTGCAGGACAAACTAAAACCGTTAACTTTACATTGCCAGCCAGCGAACTGGCATTCTGGGACACATCAAGTCATAATTGGTATCTTGAAGAAGGTTACTTTGATGTTATGGTAGGCAGCTCTTCAGCAGATATCCGGTTAACCACATCACTTTATGTCCGAACACAACTTACTTCTGCTGATTTTGAGAGCGGTTTTGTCGAGTGGGTAAATGTTACAGGTGATAGTCATTACTGGACTCGCAATTCAGGCCCCACCGATACCAACTGTACCGGCCCTTCCGGCGGGGCAAACGGCAGCACCTGGTATGTCTATCTTGAGACTTCTGGCGAAGGTGCAAATTCTGTGGGCGATACCGCCTATCTGGAAGGTCCTGAGATTGGCGGCAGCAACCGCATGCTGACTTTTTATTATCACCTGTATGGTGCGAATATTGGCACGCTTAATGTTGATGTAAATAGCGGCGGTTCCTGGGATAACGGCGTCTGGAGCATCAGCGGCCAGCAGCACAGCTCCAGCGACGACCCGTACAGACCGGCGATAGTAGATTTGAGCGGCTACACAGGCACAATTAAAATTCGTTTCCGCGCAGTTGCTGCCGGCGGTATTTATGGAGATATGGCTATTGATGATATTTCGGTAACAGAACGGCTCTACGGTGACCTTACGTATGACGATAGGGTAGATGTGAATGACCTGGCTGAATTTTGCGAAGTCTGGTGGCTGGAGAATGATTGTAATGAGGCCGGGAAGCTGGATTTGAATTACGATTGTATAATCAATTTCTATGAATTTTCCATGCTGGCTCAGAACTGGCTTAAGGAGATTTAAAAAGCCGCCTATTCGGATGTGCTGAGCTTAAATACGATTGCTATATCATCGATTTTCTTAGTTGGGGTAGTAACAACGAGACCGGTGTCCTGCCGTTGCCATTTAATCTTTTCTTCTGTGCCGAGCATCGACACATCAGTAACCATAATGGCTTCGGCCTTGTTGCCTTTACCGAACATTGTCATTGTGACCTGTTTATTTTCACCCGGCCAGCCAAGAATAATCGCATAGACGGTATCGCCTCTGCGGGTGTAACGGATATCCTGGGCAGTATAACCGCCCTTCATCTTCGCAAACCCGCCGCTCGTTTCCATCTTTGTTGGTCCCTCGCCGTAATCTACGAACGGGCGCGTCTCGTAAATTGCCTCGCCGTATTTTTTCAGCCAGTCACCGATTTCAAGCAGGAGCTGTTTCTGGTTATCCGGGATAGTGCCGTCCGCTTTTGGCGAGATGTTGAGCATCAATTGGCCGTTTTTACTGACGATATCGATTAGGGTATGCAGTATTTCCGCCGGGCTTTTTATCTGCAGGTCCTCGGTATAGCACCAGCTGCCTCTGCTGATTGTGTCATCCGTCAGCCAGACGAACTTGGTTAGCTGATTGGCCCGGCCTTTTTCATAATCTTCTACGCCGACTTCACGCGGCAAATCATTTTGCTTGTACGTAACCATGACCTCTTTGTCCATCTCGTCGGCTTTGTTGAAGTAGTATGCAAGGTATTCGGTTTTGTATTTGTCCGGTATTTCGTTCAGCCAGGAGTCAAACCACATTAGGTCTGGCTGGTACTTGTCAATAACTTCGATGAGCTTATTTTTCCACATCTCAAGGAACTTTTCGCGTGGCACATAGCCATATAGAATTGCCTGTTTTGGGTCGTCAAGCAGGGAAGGAAAGTATTTTTTGGCATACTGGTAGTGGCCGGTCCATCTCTTCGTGCTGCCTCTTTCAATCTGGTACAGATTGTTTCGGGCGTGATGGAAAGTCGCGACGAATCGCATTCCACGTTTACGTATGGCTGTGGCCAGTTCTCCGGTTATGTCACGCTTGGGTCCGGTGTCCATAGCATTCCATGGGGTCAGGTCGCTGTCCCACATCGAAAAGCCATCATGGTGTTCGGCAACAAGCCCGGCAAATCGAGCCCCCGCCTTTTCAAACAGCTCGGCCCATTCATCGGCGTTGAACTTTTCGGCCTTGAACATCGGCACAAAGTCATGGTAGCCAAACTTCATCGGCTCACCATATTTTTGCACATGATGTTTATACTCTTCGCTGCTTTTATTGTGCATGTTGCGAGGATACCATTCGTTGGCAAATGCCGGCACAGAGTATACTCCCCAGTGACAGTAGATACCAAACTTCGCATCACGAAACCAATCGGGTACAGGATTATGCTGTTTCAGCGATTTCCAGTCGGCTGTATAAACAACCGCAGGGCGGCACTGCACGGTAATCTTTGTTGAAGTCAGACCATCGCTTTCGGCGGTAATTTGTACTTGGCCGCCTTGGCCTTCCATCATTCGTAGAATCAGCATCGCCTTGCCGTAGAAAAGCTTGTGGCTGTCTGCTTGGAATGGTTCGAACGAAAGAGGATTGCCGTTGCCGATACCTGCTATCTCTGCCGGGCCATCAATCTTGAAGCGAATCAGATTATCCGCCAGTGGGCAAAGCGTTCCTTTCTCGTCGAGAGCCTCAACTAAGATATAGCAGAGGTCTTCGCCGGAAGCGGAAAGATTCGTCCTGTCAGGTGTCAGCTGAATCTTCGCCGGCTTGTCCGCCGTGCGCATAACTGCTTGGCCTATCTCTTTGCCATCCTTATAGGCGACTGCTTTTAATTCGCCCGGTTCGTATATAACGTCATTCCAGCGCAGACGATACTTATAGGTGACAGCGTAGTAATCTGATTCAACCTTTTCCGGGTAAGCAACGAATTCCCGAATACTGGCCCAGGCCCCACCCCGCAACCCTGTAAATTCAATGCGTACATATCTGGTCTGGACATCCACCTCGTGAAATGACCATCTTGAGCTACGGCGCATGCTTGTACTCTTGGTCGCAATGGTTTCCCATGTTGACTGGTCATCTGAGACTTTAATTTCATAGCCATAATTTTTTTCTTCCCCTTCAAAATTAATACCCAGATAGCGTATTGGTTGAACTTCACCCATATCAACTTGCCACCATTGTTTGGCACTGGTATCTGCAGCGCACCATCGCGTGTTGCTATCTCCATCATTTGCATTAGCAATCGTATTGCCTCTGTTAGATTCTTCGGAACTGGCCTTTGCAGGTTTGCCTTGCGCGAAGTTGACCGGCCTTTCAGGATGTTCCCCCTTTGTTCGACGGCCGAGCGATTTTCCATTCAGGAATAGTTCAGCGGAATCGCCATTGGTATAGACAAAAACAGGAACGTTCTTTCCGATTCGGTCAGGCCAGTTCCAGTGTGGCAGGATGTGAATGGTGGTCGTGTCCGGCCGCCAGTAGCTGCGGTACAGGTAGAACCGGTCTTTGGGAATACCGCAGAGGTCCACAATGCCGAAGTACGAGCTTCGTGCATCGTGTGAAAAAGGCGTCGGCTCACCAAGATAATCAAAGCCCGTCCACACGAACTCACCGGCCACAAAGCTGTCATTCTCCATAAGCTGAAACTCTGAGTCGGCAATGTCCGACCATTGAGCCGTATTAAGGTCATAAGAATCAACCTGTGTTTGTTTTGAGTATTGTGTCTTTTTCGTCGACAGAGGCAGCTCATAGAATCCTCGCGTGCTCAGGGCTGAGGCCGACTCGCTGTAAATGATAGGCCTGTCGGGGTAGCGCTCTCTATACCTGTCATAGTGTCGCCCGTAATTCCAGCCGGTTAGGTCCAGTGCGTCAAGGATAGGTTGGTTAGCGGTCTCCGGGACATTACAGGCCATCCCTACCGGTCTCGTGGGGTCGTATTTGCGCACAAAATCACTCATAAACTTCACGCGTTCTGGTGATTTGCCTTCTCTACTTCGAGGCTGGTTTCCTATTTCATTACCGATGGACCAGATAACGACACAAGGGTGATTGCGGTCTCGCATAACAAGGTTTCGAAGCTGTTTTTCACCGTGCTCTTGCAACGACGGCCCGCCCCTGATACGGTCTGCCGTAGCATCCCATTTGTCAAAACACTCATCCCAAACGACGAATCCCATCCGGTCGCACAAATCAAGCAGTTCCGGCGCAGAGGGATTATGGCTGGTGCGGATGGCATTGACGCCCATATCACGCATGATTTCCAATTGACGCTTCATTGCCCGTGTATAAAATGCTGCTCCGAGAGGACCCTGGTCGTGGTGCAGACAAACACCGTGTAGCTGTACTCGTTGGCCATTGAGATAAAATCCATCATCAGCGGTAAATTTGAACGTACGGATGCCAAAGGTGGTAATATCTGTATCGACAACTTTATCGCCCATGCGGACGACTGTTTTGGCAGTGTATAGCTTCGGACTGCTAATGTCCCATCGCCGTGGATTGGCAATCTTGAATGACCGGACCGATTCGTTCGAGCCGCTGGCCAGTATAATATCGTTGACTTTGAGCGAAGCAACCGACTTGCCGTCGGGGTCAAGTAATACCACCTCAACGTCAACGTTTGTTTTTTTCTTGAGATGGTTTTCGATGGTTGTTTGCACACGAACTGTTGCTGAATCATCGCTGACTTCAGGTGTGGTTATATACGTGCCCCAATGCGCAACATGCACCGGCTCGCAGATAGTCATTGTTACCTTTCGATAAATACCCGCGCCGGGATACCATCGGGTACCGTGGCGGGTTGTGTTAACCTGTACAGCAATTACATTTTTTCTGCCAAACTTTACATACTTTGTGGCATCTACGCGAAATGACATATAGCCGTAATCCCATTCACCGGCTAATTTACCGTTAACATAGACCTTTGGAAATGCCATCACACCATCGAAATCGAAGTAAACCCGCCGACCTTTATCTGCCTTATTGAGCGTGAATGTCTTTCGATACCAACCCACGCCTTTCCAGGGTAGTTTCCCTGCATAGCCATCTTCTCTGGGGTTAAATGGCCCCGAGATTGCCCAGTCGTGCGGCAGACGCACTTGCTTCCATTGCGAGTCGTTAAATTTTGGTACCTCGGCCCTTGGGTGGTTTCTTTTGGCAAACTTCCAATCGCGGTTGAAGTTAACCACCTGCCGCCCGGCAGTTGCTTCAGCTAAAATCGGCTTGGACTTTTTCACCGGTTCGCAAGACGAAACAAGCACCAGCATCATCGCTAACTGCACGATTACTGTTTTGTTCATCTTGAAAATCTTCCACATTTCGATTACCTCCAGGAATAAATCACATGATAATTCTTATTTGCCTTTGATGTCCATTTTAACTGAGTTACTGAAAACAATGCGCTCAACAACTGCAGCGTCCATCGTCACAACCGGAGCAAACTGCTCAGAGTTCATATACTTTAGCAAGCTGTGCAATAACTGCCGGGCTTCGGGCTTGTCTTGTTGTCCAAGCAGGTCTATCGAACAAACCAACAATTTACCAGGTCCAACCTTCACTTCGAAGGCTGCTGCCAGTTTATGCGCCCGCTCGTAGTTGTCGATGATTTGGATGAGCGGTCGGTATCCGGTGGGCATTGAGTCGAGAATTATCGACCGGGAGTTTTGAAGCAGGTTGAACCATTGCCAGTTGCTGTGGAATTCCGATGGAAAATTTCTAAGTGCCGGATGGTTTGGATCGCACAGCATACCTAATGTTCCCGGAGCGACAAGCTTATTCCTTTCCCCAGCCAGTTTTTCGAACATTCCGTAATTCCAGAAGTCGGGCGCAAAGGCTCCCTGCACGCTGTTTTTTAGCTCAGTCAGCTGGGGCAGCAGCAGGACATTTTTGCCGGAGGCAAGCACTTCGCGAGTGGCATCGTCTAATGCTCGGCTGATAATTACGCTGCCGGGTGCTGTATAGGCTTTATCAGGATATACCCATATATGATAGGAATTCGTGAAGGCCGTGCCGTCGAGTGCAAGCTGAAGAGTCAATTTGGTTGGTGTGGCGTAATCTTTCAGGGGGATGTTAATGTCACCGAGGGAAGTAACGGAACCCTGCGGGATGTTTTTTACAGGCAGGCGGCCCGATGTCAGTTTTTTCCCTTTACAATCGTACAAAGTCCAAACTACGACAGCGTCTTTAAGGTCGGATGGTCCATAGTGTGCGACTTCGGCTTTGGCGGTAAAGGTTTCGCTGTTTGTCCAGGTATATTTACTCATACGTAAAAGTGGGACCGTCTCACAGCAGAATTCACGCCACTTAGCCGGTTTTATGAATCCTTTGGATTGCATAAATGCGTTGAGTATGCCAACGAGAGCCGTACCCTGACCGGGAAAGTCCTGTAGGTCGAGCAGCTGAAAGCCCCCAAATCCGCGCGTCCGTAGAGCTGCCTCGATGTCCTCGCGATAGCAGAGTACTGACAGCGGGCCAACGGCACGGAAGAAATCGTGGGCTTGGTCGAGCATACCTTTGCGCTCGAGACGGTCTCGAAACGTCTCTAAGTTACACGCTCGAACGACGCCGGTGTATTTGGCGATCTCGCGAAAGTCAGGGGCAAACTGATATTCGCCGATTTCGTGGGCGATAAATGGAACCTTAACACCTTGTATCTCGCGGGTGTAATCTTTGAGCGTTGAGGCAGGGCCTGTCTGAACATGTCCGAGTGGAGTGTCGACGGAAGCATAGGAACCTCGAATTCTTTTCTGCCATTGGATATGCCAGGATACCCAGAAATCATCGCCGGGGTCGGGGTCGCCAAACCAGTTGTTCGAGCCCTGAGCGTAAAGATGGCGTGGGTTGAGAGAGCGGAACTGTTTGATGAATGGCGCCATTAACTCCTGCTTGCCGGCTAATTCGTTTCCGAGTGCAAGCATCACGAAAGAAGGGTGGTTGCCGAACTCTCGGAGAATTCGTTCGCCCTCAGCACGGCAGAAGTCGTCATGTTCGGGGTTGCCAAAGGCAGCCCAGTTAGGCAGCTCGGGCTGCAAATAGATACCCAGCCGGTCGGCAGCCTCAAAGGCGGCTTTCGGCGGGCACCAGCTATGGAAGCGGTAGTGGTTTATACCGTAGGATTTTGCGATTTTAAAGACATCAAGCCAGCCATCAACAGTCATAGGTGGATAACCAGTGAGTGGAAAGACGCAAGCATCATGTTTACCACGAAGAAAGGTAGCCTTTCCATTGATTTTGAACTGAGTCCCCGAGCCGGAGAAATCGCGAAGGCCGAAGCTAATCTCGCGGTGGTCGCAAAGCTCGCTGTCTACGAGCGAAGCTCGAAGGGAAACCGAGAGCTTATAAAGGACAGGAGAGAACTCACTCCAATATTGAACGGTTTTACCCAAAGCATAGTCAGCTTCCGCAATAGTGGATTGTCCTGATGTTTCAAAAGGGATTGAAAGCGGTTGGCCTTGGGCATTTGCATCCTTTTCTGCGGCGACTTTTAAGGTTAAAGTGCCTTTGGCCAAGCTGCTGCTTGTGTTGCCGATTTCAATGCGGACGCGGATTTTGTTAGCGGTGAGGTCGGGGTAGACCTGAACGTCTTCAATATAGACAGGGTCGGTTATAAGTAGTCCGATTTTCCCGATTATACCGTTCCAGTTGGTCTGCGTCTGGTCGCTAATTTGGTGGGAATCTGCAATGGGGGGGTATTTTGAATTGTCGATTCGCAAAGTTAATTGATGTCGGCCGGGTGATAGAGGGCCTATACTATAGCTGTGCGGGGCGACAAGCGAATTTTGGCGGCCGAGGTCATTGCTGTCCACCCACAGCCAGCTGTTTTTAGTCCGCTCCAGGAACAAAACTATATGTTTGCCCGCCCACGCAGGCGGTACATTGATGTCCCTCTGATACCAGGCCGCTCCATTATACGGGTAGAGTCTGGTCAGCCGGTCTTTTTCACGCGCTTCATTGCGTGTTCCCTTGCGGTTTTCGTCAGTGGTTCCGGGCAGCAAAATTGTGTCGGTAAATTTCAACTCCGGCAGCGTTTGCTGATTAGCATCGGCTCCTGCGTTACTCATGAGAAAACGCCACTGACCCGCCAAGGTAACAAATTCGTTTTCGCTTTGAGCAAGTGCTGGAACGGCCTGGAAGGATAGAAAAACAGTTACCACAGCCAACACAAACATTGATGATATAGTATTCGTAATTACCCTTGAAATCCTTGTGATTATTCTGCAAACCATATTTGTGTGCTCCCGGCTTTACATTTTAAAACCTTTGAGTACATCTCTCAAAGCAATCTCTGCATAGCATACCGCGGTATCAGCAACACCATAATAAATCTTCAGCTTATCCTTCTCATAGAGCAGCCCGCAGCTAAAGACCACATTTGAAAAGAATCCCTCGACCTCATAATCGGCCTGCGGCTCGAGGATTGGCTTTTCTGACCTTGCGATAACTTTCCACGGCTGCTCCTTATCCAGTAAAACTGCTCCAAGACAGTAGCGATTGTTTCTATCGACACCGTGGTAAATTTCGAGCCAGCCTTGGTTTATCCTGAAAGGCACAGCACTTGCGCCGATTTTTTTCTCGTCCCATTTGTCGGTGCGAGGCCCCATTAGATAACGATGGTTTCCCCAGCAGTGCAGGTCTGGCGATTCTGCAATCCACATATCGTGTTTTTTAAATAAAGGCGAATCCGGCCTGTGCAAGGCATAGTGCTTGCCGCCAATCTTTTCTGGAAAAATCACAATATCCTTGTTCTCAGGAGAGAAAATAACACCGTGACGCTTAAAAGAACTAAAATCCTTTGTGGATGCCAGGCAGGTCGTTACCCCGAAAGGACAAACCGCAACATAGGTAATATAATATATGTCATCAATCAGGGTAATCCTGGGGTCTTCGATGCCAAAGGTTTCATAACCATTGACCGGGGCAATGGCAGGAGTATCTTCAATCTTAAAGTTGATGCCATCAGAGCTTCGTGCAAGCCGTAAATGTGATATCGAAGTCAAATATGTCTGCTCCGGCGTTATTATTAATCTGGGGTCTGATAAATCGTTTTTCGGGTCATCCTTTGAAAATTGCTTTGTGATTAGCTTAGCACCATCAACATCATAAACAGCGGTTGTTATGACATCTGGATTTTTACTAATCGGCCTTTCCGCAACCCGAAGAAGCAGGATAATCTCGCCCTTACCCTGCTCTGCGAAGCCCGCTACGCAGGGCGAAGAAGAGAAACGAGCTACACCGGCATTAAAGACGCCGATAATTTCCAAGTCATCTCTGGAGGGCTTAACGTCCTTTGGCTTAATTATAGGATTATAAGGCGAACGAAACACTTTCACTTGCGGACTCGATTAATTCAGGTTCTTTACATCAAAAACACCCAATGTCTGGCAAATTTTCCCAATAATAGCTGTTTATTGTCAACCCTGCAAGAATTTTCAGCCGCCGTAAGGTCCTGTCCGGAGCGACAGATTTTGGTGGATTTTCTCTGGTTTTTACTCTATAGTAACATCCTAAATTAAGGGATTTATGTAACTTACGCATTGGCAAGAAGGAACTATAGTAGATGAGTGAGAAAAAGGGCATTTATAATTTTAACGAAATAGAAAAGAAATGGCAGCAGTTCTGGGAAGAACAAAAGACATTCAAAGCAAAGGACTGCGATGCATCCAAGCCCAAATATTACGTTTTGGATATGTTTCCTTATCCAAGCGGTGAAGGCCTGCATGTTGGCCATCCCGAAGGTTACACCGCGAGCGATATAGTCGCTCGATATAAACGGATGAAAGGTTTTAATGTCCTACACCCGATGGGCTGGGATGCCTTCGGCCTGCCGGCTGAACAATATGCTGTTGAGACCGGAACACATCCCGCCAAAACCACAAAGAGAAATGTCAATAGGATGCGCCAACAAATCCAGTCACTGGGTTTTAGCTACGACTGGAACCGCGAAGTCAACACTACAGACCCGAATTACTACAGGTGGACGCAATGGATATTCCTGAAATTTTTTAATAGCTACTTTGACGAGGCCGAGCAAAAGGCCAAACCAATCGAAGAGCTGCGCATTCCGGAAGGATTGAGCGGGCAGGAAAAACAAAAATTCATAGATGACCATCGCTTGGCGTATGAAGCAGAGGTACCTGTCAACTGGTGTCCGGCGTTTGGAACGGTTCTGGCGAATGAAGAAGTAATAGGGGGGGTAAGTGAGCGGGGAGGGCACCCAGTAATAAGACGGCCGATGCGCCAGTGGATGCTGCGAATAACACAATATGCTGAGCGGCTGCTAAAAGATTTGGATGAAGTGGATTGGCCGGAATCGATAAAGAAATTACAAACAGACTGGATTGGCAAAAGTATCGGAGCTGATGTCGATTTTAAGGTTGATGGTTTTGATGAGACCATTCGAGTTTTTACTACCCGGCCGGATACATTGTTCGGGGCAACCTATATGGTGATGGCCCCGGAGCACCCGCTTGTGGATAAAATTACAATCGATGACAAGAAAGATGCCGTTCAAAAATACCGTGAAGAAGCCGCTCGCAAAAGCGATTTGGACAGGACTGATTTGGCTAAAGAAAAAACCGGTGTCTTTATCGGTGCTCATGCGATAAATCCCGTAAATAACGAAAAGATACCTATCTGGATTAGCGATTACGTCTTGATTAGTTACGGCACTGGCGCCATTATGGCAGTCCCCGCACACGACGAGCGTGACTTCGAGTTTGCAACCAAATTCTCAATACTGATTATACCTGTTGTAGAACCATCGGATACTGAACAAGCCGAGCTTGTCAGGCAGGGCAAGCTGTGCTTCGTGGGGGATGGTAAGGCGATAAACAGCGGTGAGTTTGATGGACTTAGCACTTCCGAATTTAAGGAAAAGATCACGACTTGGCTGGCAGAGAGAAGGTTAGGAAACAAAGCTATTAATTATAAACTCAGAGACTGGCTTTTCAGCAGGCAGCGCTACTGGGGTGAGCCGTTCCCGATTTTGCATACTGAAGATGGCCGGATTACTGGGCTTTCAGAAGATGAACTGCCTTTAACGTTGCCTGAAGTCAAAAACTATAAACCCTCCGGAACGGGGGAACCGCCATTAGCCAATATTAATGATTGGGTCAATGTTACCTTGCCCGACGGCTCAAAAGCAAAACGTGAAACAAACACGATGCCACAATGGGCTGGTAGCTGCTGGTATTATCTGAGATACCTTGACCCGAACAATAGCCAACAGGGCTGGGACCCGGAAAAAGAAAAATACTGGATGCCAGTTGATTTATACATAGGCGGTGCAGAACATGCGGTGCTGCATCTTCTATATTCGCGATTTTGGCACAAGTTACTTTACGACCTTGGCTATGTCAGTACGAAAGAGCCGTTCAAAAAGCTTGTTAATCAGGGAATGATTTTAGGCGAAGACGGCCAGAAGATGAGCAAGTCCCGCGGCAATGTAATTAATCCCGACAAGGTAGTTGCAGACTACGGTGCTGATTCGATGCGGCTTTACGAAATGTTTATGGGGCCTTTAGAGGCAATGAAGCCATGGAACATGCGGGGTGTCGAAGGTGTATATCGATTCTTACATAAGGCATGGCGAATGATTATAGACGAGGATACAGACGGGCTTGCTGAGGCGGTAAAAGAAACGCAGGCGGATGAAGCTACACTTCGGTTGTTGCATCAGACCATTAAAAAGGTCGGCGATGACATTGAAACCTTCGGCTTTAATACCGCAATCAGCCAGATGATGATTTTTGTAAATCACCTCGGCAAATATGAAATCAAACCAAAATCAGTTATCGAAAAATTCGTTTTAATCCTTGCTTCGTTCGCCCCTCATATTGCTGAGGAGCTCTGGCAGAAATTAGGCCATGCCGACAGTCTGGCTTATGGGCCTTGGCCGGAATATGATAAGGAGCTTATCAAGGAAAAAGAAATTGAACTTGCTGTACAAGTCAATGGCAAGATAAAGGACAGAATAGTCGTTGCTGCTGGTGCTGATGACAAGCAGGTAGAAGCTGAAGCACTTGCCAGAGACAAGGTAAAAGCTGCTATGGCAGGTAAGCCGGCTAAGAAAGTCATCGTCGCCAAGCCAAGAATAGTCAGTATAATCACATAGTTATAATCAACCAATGTATACTGAAATTGAAGCAAAGTTAAAGGTCGAATCCTTGGAAGAAGTAAAGCACAGGCTGACCGAGCTTGGTGCTGAGTTTTTACAAGAGCAATTGCAGACAGATTACCACTTCGATGATGCAAATATGACCTTGCAAAAAACCGACAGATGTCTTCGATTACGCCGGCAGCTGGTGGATAAAAACGAGAGATTTTATTTGACCTATAAGGGGGCTAAAGAAAAAAGCTCATTCAAAAAAAGGCAGGAGATAGAAATAGAAATCTCAGACAGCGATTCAGTCCAGAAATTATTTTCAGCTCTTGGTTATCAAAAGGTGCTGGTTATTGAGAAAAGGCGTTTTACCTGGCGCATGAACGATTGTGAAATTGCACTTGATGAGCTGCCTTTGATAGGCAAGTTTGTGGAAATAGAAGGGCCTGATGAGCAGATTATTGCTGATGTGCAAAGAAGTTTAGGACTGTCCGACCTGCCGCACATAAAAAAAAGTTATGCCGGTTTGATAACAGCCCGGCTACGTGAGCTTGGAAAAGAACAAAGGGAAGTCTTTTTACAAACTTAAACCCATAGCTATGAAACCA
>CAZOQJ010000053.1:0-15389 GCA_964581905.1 uncultured Pirellulales bacterium | reverse complement strand
GGTATTGTACTCCTGAACGTTGTTCTTCTAAAAAACCAAACCGCCGCAGCAAATAATCTCCTCAGGCTATCCGGCTACGGCCCCTAAGGGGACGAGCGCCCAGACGAGTTCCAAAAATCCACCGTCTGAACATTGAGCGCAGACCAAAGCAATCAAAAGCAAAAAAGTATGAAATGCTCGGTGAGTCTTATCTTATTGAAAATCGAACAATGATTGGGTCTTAATCATTGTTACCTGGTCCGGGTAGGCCGCGAATGTATGGACGTGCAATTCACTTCGTCTCGCCTCGAAGTCAATATAACAGAAAGGCTGTAATCCTCCGACCTCCAGGCCCGGAAATTTAACAAAAATCCCTCTATTTCGGGCGAAACGCTCAAGGTCGGTATAGCTCTGCCGATACAGATTGGGGCTCATCTTTTCGACCTGGAAATCGGTCATATAGCTTATTTGCCGGTTCACGGTGCATTTATGGGTTCGTGGACCGCGGAATTGAAAACGCTCAATCAAACCTCGGGAGGGAAGCATCTGGCCGGGTGTGCTAATAACCTCACTGAGGCATGAATCACCAACAAAAACACTGACAACATGAGTGCAGCCGGTAATCCAGATTATTGCCTCGTACTTTTCGGTCTTTAATCGCCGGCTGGCATAAAGCTGAAAAAGCTCCGGGTGCAAAGGTCTTTGAAACAGACTGAAGGTCAATTCTTCTATAGCTACATTGATTTGTGGTGATTCCATAAAAGCAATTCCAAATACAAATCTTAAAACCCCTGTATTTGACGCTATTATACAAAATTTGCAGCACCTTTTCAAGCATAATATCAGTATTGATAAGGCCGATTCCGGGGCTTATAGGACGATTATCTTGCAAGCCACGCAACATAAAAGAGTAATAGCAATGAAGTTTTCCTTAAAAAATTAAAAAAACTCTCAAATGCCGGATTTCAGTGCTGAAAAAAAGCAGCGTTGATGACGGTGGCAAGGATATCGTAGAAGGCATGGGTGCCAGCTGTGATTCCAAAACCACGAATTGCAAAAAGAACTGCAAAATAAATGCCCGCAATTGTACGGAAGATAAACTCTGTCCAGTTAAATGGAGCACTTGATGATAATTGCCCATTTACAAAAACTATATGATGATGTGCGCTGAATAATGCCGCTGAAACAAGAACAGATAATATAATTGAGCTTTTATGATTCACCCTCAGAAAATCCTGAAACAGCAACATCAAAACGCCAATCAAAATCAGTCGAAAAATAAGCTCTTCATAAATCCCGGCTCCTATACCGGTAACGATGTCAGCCAGCAGAGAACCACTTTTCACCCCCTCTGCAACCGCCAACAATAAACAGTCGATTGTATTCGAAAAGCAGCTCAGTATGGCCTCACTGTTTGCCTTACCGAACTGGGCAATATCACTCTGCGGCTGAGCGGGGCTGCTCAAAAACAAACTCAGGACAATTAACGGTATTGCAAGCAGAATGCACTCAACAGCCATTGGCCAAATATCATCCAGCTTGAAATACCAGCGTTTTCGTGACACTATTTGCAAGGCCAGCAGAACCGCCACAACCGCAAGGGGAGGCGTTATCCAGGCCAGCTTGCTTGTTGTACCCAGCAAATTCTGCAACCATACAAACGCCACCACGCGAACCTGGGTCTGGTTCAGCACATCGGTATTGATAAAAATTGTCCCCAGCTCGTAGAAGACAACGAATGGCAATAGAAAAACTATGGCGTAAATCGGCCGGGATGTCCTCTCAAGATAGGAATCTCTTGCAAAGTTAAACAATTGACTCGTGTCGTACTTGTATCTGTCTTTCATCCTGTTAGCTGCTTTTCACCTTCGCGGCCTTTAGCTGCCTTTGTCCCCTACGACGACTTTTTAATATAGGCCGCTGAATTTTTGCAGAGTTTACTTCATGTAGGCCGAAAATACAATAGTTATTCGTCCTTCGTAGTACTACGGAGAATGGAAAAGACAGCAAATACTGAATGTGCAAAGGCGATATATATGAAGCCGTTTATATGCTTTCTGGGCGGATGCGAGTTCGAATATATTATCCTGGAGCTGAAGTCCAATCCGCAAAAATATTTTGACTTCGATTATTTCCACATCTATGAACACTGCGCCGAAACAAATCCCTACAAATTCCTTACCGAACATACAAACGATGTTCTGGACCGTAAACCCGATGTGGTTGTTATTTCACAGCACGACTCTATGGTTAGGTTAATCAAAAATATACAATTAAATCGAATCACCTCAAGAGCACAGCAGGACCAGTATCTCAAGGAACTCACCGACCAGTGTGAACTAATGATAACAACGCTCTCACAGCTAAACATCCCTATCATCATGCAGTTTTTTCCGTGGTTTAGAACAAATATGCTTAACAGGTTTAAACACACAGCGGATTTTTACAACGAAGAGCAGTTTATGAGAAAATATGTTACTGCGCTCGAAGAGCTTACCGTCAGGTACCCCAACTTTTATTTGCTCAATTTGACTAATGTCTGTTCAATGTACGGATTTCGGCAAACTCTAAAACAGGCGGACCCCCCGTGGTTTAGCCACATAAAATTCCCCGCCATCTGTCTGGCCCAGGAATATACTCACCTGATTAATTATGTACTGCGGCGCAGCAAAAAGGTTAAGTGTGTTATAGTGGACCTTGACAACACAATGTGGAAAGGTGTTATCAGAGACCTGGGCGTGGAAAACATAGAAATTAGCATCGACAGAGAACGATTTCGCTGGAATGTCCTGTCTATCCTCTATGCCAGAGGCATTTTGATTGGCGTAATAAGCAAAAACGACCCATATCTCGAAACCGACATCAGAAATTTCATCAAACAGTATCTTGACGGTATTGAATTTGTGTGTTTCAAGCTGAATTGGAAGGATAAATGGGAAAATCTTTTAGAGGTGCAGGAGCAATTGAATATTGGGCTGGATTCGTTTGCTTTCATTGACGACAGCCAGTTCGAGAGAGAGCAAATGAAAGCTATGCTTGCTGATGTAAGAGTCTATGACGAGAACATCTTCGAACAACTGCTCTACCTTCCCGAATTTCAGCCTGAATTTATCACCGAAGAAAGCAAAAAAAGAACAATGTTTTACATTCAGGAAAACCAACGCAAACAAGTCCAAGGTACACTAATAAAAGACGAATTTCTGCAGCAGTGCCAATTCAGCATCAAGATCGAAAAAATGCAGCCTTACCAAGTCGACCGTGTTACCGAATTGATTCAGCGAACAAATCAGCTCAATACATCCATCAGGCGTTATACGAAAGAACAGATTGTTTCTTTTTGGCGTGACCAAAATTGCGATATATTCGCAGTAAGCGTTTGTGATAAATTCGGTGATTACGGCCTGGTTGGAGTTTGCATAGGTTTCCGCAAAGATGATGTTTATGAAATTGATACTCTGCTTTTCAGCTGCCGTGTTATGAGTAAAGGTGTCGAAGATTATACTATTACATCAGTGCTCCATCACGCCGAGGCGGAGAATTTCGATAAAGTGCTCCTGCGATTTAGGAAAGGCCCGAAAAATGAGCAGATGCGGACCATCCTTAGCAATAATCACTTTATCGAATCCGCCGTTGATGGTGATTACCTGGTCTATAGTTTTGACCTGAAAAGCCAGCAAATAAAGCCATCCCCAAAGTGGTTCTCGCCTGTACCGCCGGATACTAATAAAGAACCAGTGCTTTCAGCATAAACGTATTAAAATGACCCGCGAAACGCTAATTGAAATTTACCAGTTGCTTTACGATGTTTTTGGCCCTCAGCACTGGTGGCCGGGCGATACTCAATTCGAAATAATCACAGGTGCCATCCTGACTCAAAATACCAACTGGTCTAATGTCGAAAAAGCAATAGCCAATCTGAAATCCGCTGACCTTCTATCTCCGGAAAAGCTTTATCATATCGACATTTCACAGCTCGCAGAGCTTATTCGGCCGGCTGGTTATTACAATATAAAAACTAAACGGCTCAAGAACCTTATAAACTGGCTTTTTGAAAATTATGAGGGGAAGCTCTCAAATCTTGAAGGGCTTGATACTGAGCAGTTACGGGCGGAACTGCTATCTGTAAAAGGCGTAGGCCGCGAAACAGCCGATTCGATTCTGCTTTATGCCCTCGACAGACCCGTTTTTGTTGTGGATGCTTATACCGCTCGCGTTGCCTTTCGTCATGGCTTAATTGAGCCGGATGCCGATTACGAGCAGTTACGGGAATTATTTCAGTCGAACCTGCCACAGAATACCAAACTGTTTAATGAATACCACGCATTGCTGGTAAAAGTGGGCAAAGAATTTTGCAGGCCAAAGGCTAGATGCCACACCTGCCCACTCAATAAGTTGCCCCATACTACTGACATCGAATACTTCTAATCCTCAAAAAGCGTCATGTCAGACCGTCCCCCACGGTTTTGCTTCGCCTGCTGCCTCGTCTTGCGACGAGAGTCGCAGAGGCACGCAAAAACGAAGCAGCGGGGGCTACCCCCTGTAGCAAAGTTCCTCTTGTCAGCAGTTTTCCATCCGCTATACTATAAATATGGTATTTCTCAGCCCCCGCGTCTTCCTGTCGGAAGACAGGAGCGGGGGCTGGTAAAATTGATTTCTCAAGATAACAGAAAGGGAAAATAATGGAACTTATCACTTTGGCCTGTACTAATAACGGCCCAGATATCGCCCCGGTATTTATAATCCTGTTCGTCGTGTTCGCGATATTTGTGGCATTGATAGCGACCGTTATAAAGATTTTACTTATCTGCAAGATTTTTTCCAAGGCCGGATACAGTTGGGCGCTTGGCCTGTTAATGCTCGTACCCATTGCGAATATAATCATGGGTTTCTATCTTGCTTTTGCTGACTGGCCGGTTATAAAAGAACTACGACAGTTAAAACAACAGCAAAAATCTTAAGTTGAAAAATTAGTTATCGAATAGTGAGAGGACTTATATTATGACTGCCGAACGACCGGAAAAAGTAAGTGTTATCGACCCTATAACACCCGCTATAGACAGAGTAAAAATAATGCTTTTCAGACCGTTCGACCTGAAAAGATGGTTTGTTATTGGTTTCTGCGCCTGGCTGGCATATCTTGGAAGTTCAGGAGGTGGAGGCGGAGGAAGAGGGCCACAATTTAATATCCACCATGAAAAAGGCTGGGATGCTCAAATAGCTGATGCCCTGAACGAGACAAAGGAATTTATCCTGGAGAACCTATACTGGATTATGCCTGTTGTAGTTATCATCGCGATATTTTCAATAATTCTGTGGCTTGTTATTACCTGGTTCAACAGCCAGGGCAGGTTTATGTTTCTTCACTGCGTTGCCCAAAACAAAGCGGAGGTTGTGAATCCCTGGCGAAAGTTCAAAAGGCACGCCAATAATCTCTTTCTGTTCAGAATCGTGCTGGATATCATAGGTTTTGTGATAGTAGGTTTACCCATCCTGGGCATAATATTTCTTGTTATTATGACTGTATACAAAACTGGTTCGCATGTATTTTCTATTCCCGTAATTGTATTATTTGCCCTGCTTATTTTTGCTATCTCCATAATATTATTCTTAGTGAAAAAACTCACGTTGGATTTTGTCGTGCCGATTATGTCTCTGCGAACATCGAGCATTATAGCGGGCTGGCGAGAGTTTATGACCATCCTCTCAGTTAACAAACTTCGCTTCGCTTTGTACATACTCTTTCAAATTGTAATAGCGATAGCGATTGGCGCTATTATTGCTATCGGCGCCTGTATCGGATGTTGCTTATGCTGTGTAAGTGCCCTGCTGTTTATTCCATACATCGGCACAGTTATTCTATTACCTCTGCTGGTTTTTGACCGGTCTTACTCTCTATACTACTTACAGCAGTTCGGCCCTGCGTTTGACGTCTTCAGCCCTGCTTCAACATGACCTTTTTCCCTCACTGTGCAGAGCCGGCAATCAACCAATCCCTTGACTCCGCTCGGGATGGTGAGCCTGTCGAACCATTACCGTGAAGCTCTCTACCAGTCCTCCTGTCTTACGCCGTGATATGTAGTCAGGACATATTCAAATGCTTTTTTCGACCTGGGCTTTAAATTAAGGGTAAACTTAACCGTATCAAGGTCAACTTTTTCGTATTCATCAAAATTACCGCTTTTTTTCAGCTTCCAGTATTGGGTATTGAAGTTACGCTGAATCTTGACCTCAACAGGTAGCTCACGAGTATTTTTGACCTCAACCTTGAATGTACGTATTTCATCCCAGCCGGATATGTTACCTTTACGGTTAAACCTGTAGTTGTCCGTCTTAAAATCCATCAGTTTCGGCTCAACAACCACATCGGCAACCGGTCCAAGATTAAGCTCCACATCCTCATCTACGGGAATATACTTAAACGAGGATTGGCCCGTATAAGATAAGCGCCCCTGCTCATCAGCGGTTCTGTAAACTTTCAACATTCCGCCGGGAATAGGGGTCTCGCCGAGGTTGTGCTTCTTGTCGTTCTTGAAGCTAAGAAACCGCACAACTGAATTGCCATATCGTTCTTCTTCGTATTTGTAGAGATTTACTACCGCCACCTCGTCAACATCAAAGCTAAGCAGCCGTTTCGACCAGCCGGTAGGAATTGTCTCAGTTCCTTCGATTGTATACAGGAAATACTCACTCAGGCCTTCCTTCTTGATTTCCTTTGGTTTGTAAAGTGCAAGGTCTGCTGCTTTCTCCATCACCATCCGACCCTCTGCTTCCATCATGCGAACCGGAGCTCCCGCTAATGGCACTATCTCACCCGGCCTGCCGTATGGATATTGCCTGCGGGCAAGCTTTGCGATTCTGTCGAGGATATGGACCTTGCCGACAATCAGCCGCGTCTGGGCGTCTTCATAGTCTTCACCGCTGTTATTGGTAACCCGCACATAGCCCTGCAGGCGCATCGTCCTTTCATCATTGGTAAGCGTGCCCATATAAAACGCCCGCCAGCTTAATCCACTGGTCAGATACGTAATCTCCACCGGTACCTTGCCGCTTACACCGCTGTCGATATTCCACAGGCCGAGATTTCTTACTCTCGGCGGATAGGTCAAATCAGCGATATCGATTTTGTCGGCATTGGCTTTGGGCAGCATCTCCAAGCTGGTCGGGTCGATGAGCGTATTGGCCCAGGAAAACTGTAATTTGTTTTTGCCGTTTTTCAGCGTCAGTGCCCTGCTTTCACGCACTAACGTCATATCCGCTGAGTTATAAATCGTAAGCTGCACTGTGTCTCGCGAAGGCAGCGTCACCAAATCAACCTTGGCCCAACTGACGCTATTTATCACAACGATTATCAGTAATATAAGTATTATGCGTTTCATTTTACTCTCCTTTATTCTGCCTGACCTACGAAGCTTTAGCGAAGTAGGTTCTTCTCTCATCTGCTTTCTACGGCCGGACGTTACGGCGGTGGTAGTGCATCGTCAGCTCTTTTACTGCAGGGCCTTTTTCAGTACGTGCAGGAAGCTTAATCTCGAACTCAAGGGTATTAGCATCTTTTTTCTTGTACTTCATATTGCACTTTTCCATATCCCACTCGCCTGGGATGTGCTCAATCACCGTAAGCATGGCTAAGCCATCCTTGAAATTCTCAATCTTGGCGGTGATTACCTCATCAGTATCATACAGAATGACTTTGCCTTTGTTGTTCTTTATTAAATTGATTCTGTTATCAGTCATCTTTCGCTGTGTTACGACAATATCCCTGCTGTCACCTATGTAAAGCTCGGTCTTTTCGCCGACCGGCACCAAATCCGTTACATCCTCACCTAAAAAGATGGTACTGCCGTGCCCGTCGTCCTGAAAAATCCGTGCTTTTCCGCCCCACAAAGCAAATTCGCCCAGACCGCTTCCCGTCGCGGCGGAGCGTGCCGTAGCCGGATTGGTCTCATTGACAATTCGATAGCTAACGGGAATACCCACGTTCTGATTTTCCAGCTTTTCAGGGTCCCACGGCTGCTCGTCCGAATCAAATTTCCAGATTTTGGTGATTGGCACCTTTGGGGCCTTTAGAAACAGCATCCGCTTGGTCTCCTCATGGTCGATGCCCTGCTCGAAGGCCTCGCCATAATCCAGAAGCACCCGTGCCTTGTCAAAATCCTCACCTGAGAAATTCCGCAGCACCAAAAAGCTTTTCAAATCAACATAGGTTTCCGGCTTATCAGCTATCGCCTTGTATGTAATCAGCCGGTCGATATTGCTCAATAGATAGCTGATTCGTACCGTCTCTGCGAAGTCACTGTCGCTGTTGATTTCCCAGACAAGTGCTGCTTCATTAGGCGGGTAACTAACATTTAGAAGCGTTACCTTCTCCGGATGGTCGAGTGGCCTTAAACGAATCGAATCGGCATCGATACTGACCCCCTTCCACGAAAAGTCAACCTTGTTAAGGCCCTTCTGCAGCGTCAGCACCCGCTCTTCTTCAATCAATGTCGCCCTTGGATTATCCAGGCGAATCACCGTCGCCGCCCGCTCAGGCAGTGCTACTAATTTAATCCTCGCCTGAGAGACTGTACTGCATAAAAACAGCAGTAAAATCGCCAAAATTTTGTTTCTTTGCCGTAAGGCATGGCTTAGCTCATTACCGTTCATAATTCAATCTCCTATAAAAAATGGTTCACTTTAATTCTTCACATCCGAATTATTGCTCAATATGTACAACCTCCACCTCGTATGTTTTCCCCGCCTCCACTAAAATTAATCTGGCATTTGTCTTATCACCTTCGGTTACAAGTTTGATATCAGTACCGATTAGATACTCACCTGGGGGTACGCCTATGAACTCGAAACTTCCGTCTTCTTTACACTTGTGCGAACCACCCCATTTGCCAATCTGTTCACCCAGAGAGCGGATGTGAACATGCACCCTGCTCGATAATTTTTCCCCATCTTTATCGATAACTTTGCCTTGGACTATACCTGTACCCGTCATCGTAAGCTTGATTTCGTCCGAAGGAATTGGATATTGCTTCGATATAAGGTTTTTAAGATGCAACGATTCAGCGTAGCATCTGATATTCGTCAAACCCTCTGGCAATGAAGATATCCCAAACCTACCTTGTTTGTCTGTCACGGCAGCTCTGTCATCTACACAAGAATAACCATAACCGTCGCCGCCTATAATATTGATAGCCGATACTTTAGCACCCTCGATAGGTTTACCATCTACCCCGGTAACAATACCTTTGATGTAAGATGGGTGTGCCAAACCTATCTTAAATTGGTGGTATTCCGGCCGCTGATTGTTGTATCCACCCTGCTTTCGTGGGACATAACCCTCGGCTTTTACTCTAATTTCGTAGTAGCCGAGCGGGATATTTGCGATTTGGCAGAATCCTTGGTTGTCTGTTTCGCCGTGCATCAGCTCTTTCCAACCTTCTTCGCTTTGATGATTAGCCAAGGTTATTTCGGCTCCGGCAAGAGGGCGTCCAGTAGCCATATCGAATACTTTTCCGCGAATCAAACCCATGCCCGCAAATTTCGGCGAAATCGAGCCATGCCGCTTGTCAATCACTGCCACGTTCTTTGGCACATTTACATCTTCCCAAACGATGGAACCACCCCCGCCGATATACAAGTCCGTTCTCGGAGCCGCTACCGGCTTTTTGAAGTTCGGTTGATCCGAAGAAAGCATATAGCTGTGTGGACTATTAAATAATCTATTCCAGTTATCCGGCACCCAAACTGTAAAGGTCCAGTCAACACGATTTTCTTCCTTGGATAATTCTTCGTCATTTTCCCTAAGCCAGAAACTGTATTCAGGGCCATTGTGTACGATAAGCTCCAGCCCATCTGCCCGAATTACGGAGAAGGTTTTCAACGCCTGATTGAACTCATTTGTATTCCGGCAGCAGTATAGGAAGCAATATTCGCCACCACCGAAAGGAGGTCCTTCCCAATAGCCTAATCGACCCGGCAGATTCGCAACCTGGACCGAGCCAATTGGCCAGCCCCTGTCCTCGATGGGCCGGTTACCGCGCTCACCGCAAATCACCGACATGCCAATTTTAGAAAATAAAGAAACTATAGAAAAAACGAGCAAGATGCTCAATCTGTCTGTTTTAACATTCATAATCTAACCCCAATTCAAATTTATTTTTTCTCTTGCTCTTTACTTTATTATGGACTTGGCCATCCCTTATGGGATTACCTCTTCTCGTACGCCGTGATAAGTTGTCACGGTATATCCAAATTCTTGTTTACTTCTCGGCTCAAGATTTAACTTGAAGCGAGCGTGTGTGACATCGTGCTTTTCATAAGGTATATCGGCTTGCAAAGTCCAATATGCGGTATCAAAGCCGCGGGTAATTTCAATCTCTATCGGCAGCTCGCGAGTGTTGGCAATCTCTATCTGCCAGGTTCGTATTTCATCCCAGCCGGAGATATTGCCTTTGTGGTCGAACATATAGTTATCTGTTTTGAAATCCATCGATTTCGGCTCTACCTTCACCAATCGGGCTGGCCCGAGATTCAGCTCTATCTCCTCATTTACAGGAATATATTTTATACCTGTTCCCCCAACATAAGATAGATACCCCTGCCCGCATCGGCTCGCCGAGGGCGAGACGGGCTCATCGGCCTGGCTGTATATCTTCACATTGCCATTTGGAATTGGAGTCTCACCGAGGTTGTGGTCTTCATCGTTTGCGAACGAAACGAACCTTACTGTCTGATTACCCCAGCGCTCTTCATCGTACTTATACAGACTCGTTACGTTAACATCCTCAGCCTCAAACGAAAGCAGACGCTTGCCCCACTTATCAGCAATAGTATCAGTGCCCTCAATCGTGTAAAGGAAATACTCACTTAAACCCTCTTTTATTATCTCCCTACGGCGAAGTTTACCTTCTTCCTGAAAAAAACCATTTACTCCTGACCAACCTAAATTTAGTTCATCTAAACTTATTTCATCACCTGCCATTCGGCCACTATAGTCATATCTTCCACCGTGTGCGATCGGCCATGGACTGCCGTATGGATATTGGCGTCTTGCCAATTCTGCAATTTCGTCAAGCAGGTGGACTTTGCCGACAATAAGTCGTGTCTGGGCTTTTTCATAATCTTCGCCGCTACTATTGCCGACCCGCACATAACCCTGCAGATACATCTTTTTCTCATCTTGCGAGAGAGTCCCCATATAAAACGCCCGCCAGGACAGACCGCTGGTAAAATACGTTATCTCAAACGGTACCTGGCCACTGACCTCTGAGCGGATGAGCCATCGGCCAAGCTCACGCAATCTCGCCGGAAACACTAACTGTTGTATGTCGATATTGTCGGCCTTTTCTAGCGGCTCCAAATTAAGTGAGGTCGGGTCAATCAATGTATTTGCCCACATAAATTGCAGCCAGTTCCAGCCCTTCTTCAAGGTCAGGTTCCGCCTCTCCCTCACAAGTGTCAAATCAGCGGAATTATAAATCGTAAGCTGCACCTTATCCCGCCTCGGCAATACGACCAATTCAATCGCACTTGCTGGCGCAAAAGGCGGCCCTGGCTCGGCAGGCCCAGGCTCCGCCGAGGCGAGCACGCCGTGGCCTGACGGCTGTTCAAATTCTTCTTCAAGTTCAGCTTTTTCTTCATTTGCCTGTGCAACAAGCAATCTCTCAGCCGGCCTGTCCCGAGCAGGGCCGAGGGGCTTTTTTACTATTACTTTATCCGTCTTTTGCACCGGTTCATATCTCCTACCTTCTCCGCTTAAACGGACAAAAAGAAACATCAATCCCACCATTAAAACAGCCGCAGCAGCTCTAGCCCATCTCGTTCTCCAAATCGATAAAATTTTTGGTTGCACCGGCTGCCCTGCCTGCTCTATAACCTGCGAAATCAAATCCTCAGATACTTCCACATCTTCACGAAGTAAATCCAGGGCCGAAAATTTCCTCTTCAGCTGCTCTAAGTGCTCACGGCACTTAGCACAGCCCTCCAAATGCTCAGCGACGCCTTTCATCTGGACATCCGAGGCCAGTTTGAACTGATATTCTATAAGCTCTTTATTTGTAAGATGACCTTTCATTTTATTTATTCCAAAACATCAGGTAACCTTTGTGATAATGTTTTAAGTGCCCTGTACATTTGTGTTTTCACAGTCCCAACCGAACAGCTTAAAACTTCCGCCACTTCTTTATAACTAAGCTGCTCATAGTATGCCAGAACAAGTGTCGCCCGCTGCCTGTCCGGCAGCGATTCAATAGCCAGCCGAACCTGCTCCTTTTGTTCGGCTCGCACTGCTTCCTGCGATGGCTCACATGAGGCATCTGCCACAGCAATCGCACACCGCCCTTCAGCACAATCAACTTTCTGAGTCAGTGATACAACCTGCAAGCGCCTGCGCCTGCGCAAGCCATCAATGGCCACACGTGTCGCAATCGTGAACAGCCAGGACTTAAATTGCTCGCCTCGAAGCGTATGGGCCTTTTCATGGACCCGCTTGAAGGTTTCTTGGAAAAAATCCTCGGCTTGTTCACGATTTCCACACATTCGCATTAAATATCCCAATAAACTGTTTCCATACCGGCGTACAAGCTCAGCGAACGCCGTCGCATCACCCTGACGATGGGCATCAAGTAAACTTTTGTCAGTGTTCTCCATTAAGGCTACCTGCATCTATCTAATATATATAGACATTTATCGTAGCTTATTGGTTGACAAATAATAGGTAAATTTCTTGTAAAATGTGTGTTTTGAGGTATTCATATCACGGCCAAGCCTTCGATTGCGTTCGAGATGGGCTTGGCCGTGATATCATTCGCTGGCTATCCGATTTCTTCGTCTATCCAGCCGATAAGCTCTTTCACCTCGTCGAGTGTAATATCGCCCATATGAGCGATTCTGAAGGACTCTTCCTTTAGTTTGCCGTAGCCGTTTCCGAAAACCGTGTTGTGTTTTTCCTGTATCGCTTTGATTGTCTCGGCGACGTTAATATGGCGTGTATTTTTTATTGTTGTCAAGGTATTTGAGGCGTATTTTTCTTCGCAGAACAGGGCGAACTTTTCCTTCGCCCAGCTCCTGGCGAACTCACCCATTTGTTTATGTCGTTTCCAGACATTTTCTATGCCCTCTTTTAGCAGCTTTTCGCACTGATAGTGCAGAGCCATAATATGAGGGATAACGGGCGTGGTAGGCGTCTGATTTTTCTCTGCCGATTTTGCAAAGTTCTGAAAATCGAAGTAATAACCCCGGCCGGGAACATTCTTACTTTTTTCAAGTGCCCGATTGCTGACCACCGCAACTGCCAGCCCAGGCGGAATCGCAAAGGCCTTTTGAACCGATGCGAACGTTACATCCCAGCCAAGCTCATCGAAATGTATGGGAAGGCCCACCATCGCACTTACCGCATCCACAAAGACAAGAACATCGGGATATTTTCCCTTCATCATTTTGCTTACTTCGTAGAGTGGGTTCGTCAGGCCGGTACTCGTCTCGTTATATACAAGCGTGATAGCGGCATATTTACCCGTTGCGAGTTTTTCGTCTATAATTTCAGGCAAAACTGGCTTTCCCCAATCGACCTTTATCTCATCTACGTTCCTGCCGCAGCTCCTGGCTACGCCAGCCCATTTATCACTGAAGGCGCCACAACAGGTACACAAAACCGTCTCGTCAAAGCCGACGCAGTTGCGTATTGCCGCCTCCCAGATTCCTGAAGCGCTGGACGTGGATAAAAAGACATTTTGCTCGGTGAAAAGCACCTTCTTTAGCATATCTACTGTCTCGCTCTGAAGCTGAGAGTACTCTTTTCCGCGATGTCCCAGTGTCGGACGTGCAAGCTGCTGCAAAACATCATCATTGACCTTTACCGGGCCGGGAATGAACAATCTCGGCGGGTTCTTCCAGTCTACCATACGTAAATCTCCTGTAAAAAGTTACAATTTGTTAATGACCAAGCCCGAATACATTTTCGGGAAAAAGTACGTCGATTTTTGCGGCATTCTTTCGCCTGATTCCGTCACTGATTTTAGCTGCTGCATCTTTACCGGATTCATAAAGAAAGCCGCCTGTTTCTGTCCCTTGTCAACTTTGACGATTGATTCATCAATTGCGCCACCGGTATCTTTTATATACTCAACGTTACTGCTGCTGCCAAGATATTCAATATCGATACCTAAAAGTTTTTCAAGAATTAATTTATGCAGGACAGAGACATCAAGCTCTCTCCAGGACCTGCTTTTATCGGGGTTAACAGAATCCATCACTTGTTTGTTCTTCAGGACCGCTGCGTAGAAAGTATCGTTGCCGCCGTAAATCCCAAATGCACTATTGTGTTTATCATGCTCTGCCTTCATTTTTGCAAGCATTTGCTGCTTTGCCCCGGCTTTGGCAGGTTCCGAGTCAAAAGGGTATTGTGTAATCTCGAAATCCTTTTTAAGCCCATCGTTCAGTTTATTAATGCTGAAGTTCTCGATATCAGCAACGAGCCGGTGTGTAGCTAAAATAACCAGTCCGCCATGGAGGGTGTTTACAAAGGCGGTCATCTGATAACCGGCGCCGGGATTAGAGTTTTCTTTGAGGTAATTCAAGGCGGTTTCATAACGATGATGGCCGTCTGCTATGATACAGCTTTTATCACTCATCATCTTGGTTATTGCGCCGATATCTTCTTCGGACTTCATTGCAAAAAGCCGGTGCCTGACATTTTGCTCATCAATAAAATCAATTAGCGGTTCTTGTCCGATTGTATTTTCAACGATTTTATCCGCGATTTGCTTGCGGTCCTCGTAAAGCATAAAGACCAGGCCAAAATCGGCCTCGGTCGCTCTTTTCAGTTTGAACCGGTCGATTTTGGGCTTATCGAGAGTATATTCGTGGGGTTTGACTATCCCGCCTAATTCTTCAAGCTTGGCTAAAGCAATAAAACCATCACGCTGAAAATGCTCGCCGGCTATCTCGAAATCCTGGATGTAGGCATAGATGGCTTCCGTCGAATCCTGTTTTAAGACGCCCTTCTCTATCCAGCTGTTAAAATAATCAGCGGCCCTTTCGTATTGATTGTTATTATCATCATCAGTAGCGGCAGTTTGCCCTTTGACTATCCGAACGATATTATACTCGCTCTTTTCATAGAGCTTCTGCTGCTGCTCGGCGTTGATTACATCGTACGGAGGGCTGATACAGCTACCCATATCGCCGACCGTGCCGGCGTCAAACCTGAATGCTTTGAACGGCTTAATTTCCATTATCACTCGTTAAAATATCTGATTATCTTACTATAATATCAGTGGTTATATTCATCTACAGGATTGTCATAAATTACAGAAGTGGACATAATACTAAAAATATATTAAATTGTCAACTCCGGTCAGAATATCTTAAAAAAGAGGTTCACCCCGTTAGAAACCCAACAGGGGTGAAACGAGGTG
>CAZOQJ010000052.1:0-15399 GCA_964581905.1 uncultured Pirellulales bacterium | reverse complement strand
CGTCCAGAAGAAGGCGAATCGCTGCAGGAGCCGGTGTTCAGCCGAACGATGTCTCAGGCCTTGTCAAAACCTTTACGCGAAGCAGAGATATGCTCAAGGCCCTCAGCGGTGGAGGATTGGGCGGACTAAAAAGTTTATTCAGCGGCGGTTTTAATATGAATACATTAAGCTCCGTTATGTCCGCACGCAGAAAAATTAAACAACGCTCGAAACGAAAAAGAGTCATCAAGCGCAGGGGAAAAATAAAACGGCGTTAAATATAATGACTACGATTGAGCAATATCTGGAAAAAGTAGCCAGGTTTTCCGACAACGACTACGGCAAAATGGTCAGAGAACAGTTCAAAGATATCAAAGGCAGCAGCGAACTGGCGATGCTCGCCGCCCCCAGTAGCGAGGAATTACAGCAGCTAAAAACTGCACTGGCAATAATGACCCCGGCTGAAAAGCAAAACGCCGATAGTTTAACCGATGAGCAGATACAAGAAATCGCAGCCGACGCCAAAATCGACCCGGCCAACCTGGCGATTTTCATAAACGGCTACGCTTTACATTGCAAAAAACCGTCCCACCCTTAAAAGGGGCGGGAATATCCTATTGACAAAATCCTGAAACCTATGTATTAATGGCCTTTTCATGACTATCACCTTGATTACAGCTCTGCTCTTGCAGTAGAAAAATCAACCGTATTAACGTGTTTCGCGATTTGCAGCGGGCAAATTGTGGAAATTGATTATAAACCATTAAGAAAAGGAAAAGATTATGGCAGTAAAACTAAGATTAACAAGGATAGGCAGGCGGCATCGGCCGTTTTTTAGAATCAACGCAGTCGAATCCCGCAACCCACGGGATGGGAAAATACTTGAGAAGCTCGGTCATTACGACCCAATCGAAAAAGACCCTGAAAAACAAATCATCATAAACCGCGAACGTATCGAGTTCTGGCTTGATAAAGGCGCAGTACCTACCGATGCCGTCTCACAAATCCTTTTGCGTCAAGGCATAAAACACAAATACGCAGAGGAAACCGCTGCCCGCCGAGCGAAGGCCAAAGCCATAGCTCGCGCCAAAGGCAAACTCTTTACAAAAGCTGAAAGAATCGCAGTTCAAAAACAAGCCGAAGCGGCTGAAGAAAAGGCCAAGGAAGAGGAAAAAGCCAAAGAAGAAAAAGCCAAGGCCGAAGCGGCTGAAGAAAAGGCCAAGGAAGAAGAAAAAGCCAAAGAAGAAAAAGCCAAGGCCGAAGCTGACGAAAAATTAAAAGCTGAAGCTAAGGAAAAAGAGGAAAAGGCAAAAACCAAAGAAGCAGAAGTAAAAACTGAAGAGGTAAAAGCTGAAGCTGAAACAGTAGAAGAAAAGGCCGAGGCCAAAACTGAAAAAGCTGAAACCGAAGCAAAAGCCGAACCTGAAATAGCCAAAGCAAAGGCCGAAGCAAAACCTGAAGCAACTGAACAAAGACCTGAAACCGAAGCTGTGGAAGAAAAGTCCGAGCCTGAACCTGAAAAAAAGGCAGAACCCGAAGAAAAAATCGAAGCTGAAACAGTAGAAGAAAAGGCTGAGGCCAAAACTGAAAAAGCTGAAACCGAAGCAGAAGCAAAAACCGAACCGCCTGCTGAGCCAGCCGAAGAAAAAGCTGAACCTGAAGTAGCCGAAGCAAAGGCCGAAGCAAAACCTGAGGCAGTTGAACAAAAACCTGAAACCGAAGCTGCGGAAGAAAAGTCCGAGCCTGAACCTGAAAAAAAGGCAGAACCCGAAGAAAAAATCGAAGCTGAAACAGTAGAAGAAAAGGCTGAGGCCAAAACTGAAAAAGCTGAAACCGAAGCAGAAGCAAAAACCGAACCGCCTGCTGAGCCAGCCGAAGAAAAAGCTGAACCTGAAGTAGCCGAAGCAAAGGCCGAAGCAAAACCTGAGGCAGTTGAACAAAAACCTGAAACCGAAGCTGCGGAAGAAAAGTCCGAGCCTGAACCTGAAAAAAAGGCAGAACCCGAAGAAAAAGTCGAAGCTGAAACAGTAGAGCAAAAGACCGAGGCTGAACCCGAAGCTCAGCCAGTGGAAGAAAAAAAACCGACGGAGGCAGCCGAAAAAGCCAAGCCTAAGGCAAAAGCCAAAACTAAGAAAAAACCTACGCGAAAAAAGAAAGAACCAAAACCTAAAACAGAGGAAAAAACCGGAGCACAACCCGAAGCTGAAGAGGAGCCACCCGCCGAGGAAAAATAACAATAGCTTTTGGTTTCTCTGTCTTTGTATTTAGCCCCCAAATTTACTAGGGGGTTATCTTTATCAGGAAAATGCGCATCGACATATTAACATTATTTCCTGAGACGTTCACATCCCCTCTGAACCATTCCATCCTGAAAAGAGCCCAGGACAAAGAAATAGTTAACATCGTTCTGACAAATATCAGAGACTTCGCAACCGATAGTTACAGAAAAGTCGATGACAAACCCTACGGCGGCGGCTCCGGTATGGTTATGATGCCGGGGCCGGTCTTTGACTGCTTCGAGCATGTTCAGAAACTCTCCTCTGAAAAAGGCCGGGTAATCCTTCTGACCCCCCAGGGACAAAAATTCAACCAGGAAAAAGCAGGCCAGTTGAGTAAAGAAAAGCGGCTCATACTTATAGCCGGCAAATACGAGGGCTTCGACGAGCGTATCCGTATCGGCCTCGGCGCCGAGCAAATCTCCATAGGTGATTACGTTCTAAGCGGCGGCGAGCTCGCTGCTATGGTCATCATCGATGCGGTAGTTAGATTGCTGAGCGGCGCCCTTGGCGATGAGGATTCTCCAAAAGACGATTCCTTCAGTAACGGCCTGTTGGAGTATCCGCAATATACCAGGCCAGAGGTCTTTCGCGGGATGAAGGTACCTGACATCCTTTTAAGCGGTGACCATAAAAAAATAGCCGAATGGAGACATCAGCAGGCAGTCGAACGAACAAAAAAACTCCGTCCTGACCTGCTAAAAGAAAACAAAGAACAAAAGGCCTAATGCCGATATTCTATACTATTATCCTGAAGCGAAACCCAACCCCCTCAACACCTTATTCTTAAAACCACCGCAGCCATGCCGACACTAAGTTTTTTTCTAGGAGCCAGTCAAGGGGAAACAGGACAAGTCCTTGCTTTTTAAGCCAAAATCCAGTAAAATTATGTATATGGAAAAGCTGAAGTGGTGGGTTCTTCTTACTTGGCGATAACTCGATGGTAGAAGTCGATAGCAAATATGTTTATACAGCAATCAATGACCTATTTGGCTTTATTGGAATTAAGGAAGAAATACAACGAGATGAGTTATTGGAATTAGTAAGACAAAACAAAGTACAAGAGTGCATTGAAAAAATAGCTGAATATATGTTGCTTCCGATTAAAGCCAATGTTGTTTTTGTACCTTCAGACTACCACCCAAGTTATGCAAAAGAGAGTAATTTTATCAGCGACGAACTTGTGGTAACAGATTCTTCTGGTAAGGGTATTGATAGCATAGTTGCCCAAATACTTATCCCAAGTGGTTTGCCTTTTTTTGGTTCTGCAAGTCTTAAAAATTATCCGATACAAATAAGAATAAGTGACAATGTTACTAAGTACCCAGAGACATTCCTTGCCATGGTCGCACATGAACTTTCACATCTTGTTCTGCACGCCCTACGTTACAAAGAAAAAGACAATGAAATACATGCAGATATAACATCCATGTTATTGGGCTTTAATTCAATAGTAAGAGATGGGCGTGTCGTCGTAGAGGACAAAGGTTATTATACACAAAAAACCACATATGGTTATATGCCTGATGATAGATTTGATTACGCTTATTCTTACATAAGTGGAATTCTAAGAGAAAATGAAAACATAAAAGAAGAAATTTGCAAGAAACTAAGCTTTTTAGAAAAGCACCTTTCGTTACTTAAGAAGAAGTTCTCAAAAATTAAATATTATAAATCAATAATAGACCGTGCCCCTAAAAAGCGAATCTGCCAAGAAGATGCACAACGTATAGTATTGTTACATCAGCCAGGATATTTTGCAGAACTTGAATCTCAATTATGTGCTTTTGAAGAAAAAGTCAAACATGGGAAACCCTATAAGTCAAAGGGACACTACCATAAAAACTGGCACAGTAATTTGATCGAGTATCTATCTAAAGCTCTTTGCGACATAAAGGAAGCCAACAGGAAGTTTAATCAAACCTTAAAACTCTTGAAAAGAAATATACCATTTGCGGCAAAATTGAAAGGTATTCTTGGTTATGGTTTGAAAGGAGCAAGAGGTTGAATTAGTCGGACTAAAGAACAATAGCTGAAAGAAAAGCTCTGGCCTATCACAATATTGACCTTACTCGACTTTCTCATAGAATTGTGCTTCCTGGTCAGAAAGCTTTTTTTGCTTAATCATTTGGCGGATTCTCCGCAAGTCAACGTCCCGCGGCTGGCCGCCAGCAGATACCGTACCAACAGGTTGACTAAAAGCTGTGCGAGCAACCTGCAAATATCTGTTTACTGAAACTGCTGATATAAAAATTGCCACTACAAGCACACAAGCCAAAAATACCCCGGTCGGGCTACGGCGGGCTTCGCCCAAACGAGCGGTTTTCTGCTCCTGTGTTATTACGGTTTTTGCTTTTTCATAACGGCACTTGTCACAATACAGGCAGTCCATTTTGTCCGCAGGCGTAAGGCCGAATTCACATTTGCCGAATTTTTTGGCTGGCAAAAAACGCCTTAGAACAGCTATGTTGTTAAATAACGACAAAAAGGCGCCAACGGGACACAAATAACGACACCAAAAGCGGGTATAAAAAACAGAACCTATTAAAGCTGCTACAATTATCAATAGTATTGGCGAGCGAAAATCGTAACCTGCAAATCTATCCTGCAATGACCCAAGAGAGCGTAAGCTGAAGACGGAAACGAGGGGGTCCGCTGACAAAGTCGTTCGATTCCGTGAAACGAAAAACACCGCTATTAAAATAAAGAGTATAACATATTTGACAAATCTCGCTTTTCTCATTCCTTCTATTGGAAGTATCGGCTTCAGCTTCCCAGTAGTAATAAAACCGACCAACTCCTGCGCGGCACCGAAAGGACAAATGTAACCACAGTAGATATTGCCGAAGATTATTACCATAAGCGGTATTCCCACGGCCAGGATAAATACCCCCGACAACTTCATAGCAGGGATATTCAAAGACAGGATTGTTGCTATTTGCTCACTGGAATATTGAGCGTTTAAAATAACACCGCCAACGATGAGATTAAAGCAAAGAACTGCTAACCTGGCCCAGAAACCGCCGTAGTAAATTGTGATTAAAGTAATTGCAAGTGCGGCGAGCAGATATATTCCTGCTGCATCCGGAAGATAACTATAGAGAGTTGCCTCTTTTTTGACATCGGCTTGCAGAGTATTACCGAGTATTTGCGTTGTGAATCTTTGGCTTGATATTTGCAGTGCCTCAAGGATTGCCTTAGAGCTTACAGTGGCGCCGGTTACCGCATCAATACCAGCAAAAGGCGCAGGGGCAAAAAGCACACGGCCAATTAGAAATTCACGCCATTTGTCGAGCATTTCGAGATATGATGGAGTTTCGCTTGAGCGGATTATATGGAAGTCAATCAGCCCGCCAGCGGTATCAGTGTAAATTGCAAGATTCATTTTTCCACCGAAGCCGTGAACCCGCGGAGCAAGGTCTTCGGAGCTGAAAATATGGCCTGCCAATTGTTCCTCGCCGTAATAAACATTATAGTAGTCAATTTTTCGGCCACTATCAGTAATCGCGGATTCTTGTTTGATTTGTAATTGGCCGGCTAAAGTCTGAGCTGTATATTCTGGTAATGACGGTTTAAGCCGATTACTGGCAGCGAAAAGTAAATTCGAACACAAAATAACAGTTGTTGCAACGGCGAGTAAAATGTAGCCGGCCCCGCGAAAACTGAACGCAGTGGAAAGAGAAGAAGTTCTTTCCGGCTTATATATCTTTAACAATGCGGCCGGTATATTGGCCAGGATAAGCAGAATAAATAAAAGTGAGGTTATTTTTGTTCCAAGTACAGGAACAAGAGCCAGACTCGTCAACAGACCTCCCACTGAGGCCCCAAGATGGTCAGCGGTCTCCAGCTTGCTGGCGACCTGAGTAGTTTCGAAAGCAGGTTCCGGCAATTGCCTGGCGGCTATTGGGAAGTAACAGCCGGCACACAACCCGCACAAGATAAACAAAGATGCAAATACCGAGTGAGATAATTGGTAAACAGGCCAAACAGCAATTGCACAGAGAATCAAAGAATGTACGAAAACTATTACAAACAAAAGTTTTTCCGGCTGGAGCTTTAAACTCCTTGCCAACATATGTCTTGTCAAAGCGGCACCGGCAGTTAAGCCCAACATAAACAGTGAAGAAATAACGCCGATGTGCAGGTACAGTGAGCCAAATCGTGTTTGATACAGGTACATCAGGACAATTACCACGCCTATCGCCACCCAGCCGGCTGAAAATGCTAAAAAACTGCTGTCAAAAGATGATGGCTTGTCCCGCTGCACAGATTCTAAAAGATAGATACTTCTGAAAACCACAAAAACGATAATAGGGATAAGAAAGACCAAAGGGCCTGCCAAGATAAGGTTTTTAATAAATCTTGCAGCAGGCGCTCCAGATTGCTTAGCTGCGAGCAGCAGACTGTATAAGTGTGTCAGCGGCTTTGAATCATAGTTGATTAAAAAACTCTCCGGCAAATCTGCGCCTGAATAACTTTCCATAGCTGCTTCGGCTCGGTCGGGCAGATAAACACTAAGTAAGCCCTGCGGAGGAAAAATACTACCTGCATCTTTTATTGTTGCAAAGCGGTCTCGCAGGATTCCAGGCTGGTCGGTAAGGTCTTCAGAGTCAGACGCTAAAAAGAAAGTGTCTTCTCCGGGCGTCAGGACGAGCCGCGAGAAAACCTTCTCAAGTGTCAGCTTTGTCGAAGCACCGAGATTAACAAGCTCAGTACCCATAATGTTTTCACCGCCTGAGATACGTGTCACTAACAGACCATCCGGGCTTAATGACTTTTTGATTTGGCGATAAAACTCAATTGTGTAATAACGACTGAGGACCGAGCTGGTCGCATCAGGCAGGTTGATAAATACTATATCGAATAATCGCGGCCCTGGCTCGGCCCCCGCGTCTTGCTGTCGCAAGACAGCCGCGGGGGACGGCTTTTGTGCCAGCAGCTCGCGAACATCACCGGCAAAAGGATAAAACCGCTGGTCAGCTATCCTAAATTCTGATGGTATGAAACGGTTGATTTCCTGCACATACTCGCTGTCAGGATGTGCCCAGGTTACCTCTTGAATTTGTGCAAGATTCAAGAGCTCACGGCAGATTCCCAGGCCTGAGCCGACAACAAGAATATTTTTGGCATCAGGTTTTTGACACAAACCGATAGCTGCTACTCGGCCTGAAGCGGCTTCATACGGCAACGCTTCACAAATGCTGCCCTGGTTTAAAACTACCCACTGGCCCTGATAATCGCCATAGAGATATTCGGCCTGAGCGGTCCGAAACGAACCAGATAAAGACTCAGCAGGAAGCAATTTGCTCCATTTTACAACTCTCAGGTAATGCGTTAAGGTTTCATCAGCACCGAAAATAAAACAAAGCAGAATACAAAGCGGGATTAAAGACACAAGTGCCGCTGTGACTTTCAATTTCAGATTTTGCCCTGCTTTGACAAGCAAAGTCAAAAACGCCGATATGGAAACCAAAAGTGCAAGTATAAAAAATATCCTGGGCAGACTTACTCCAAAAGCCAACAATACTGTTACACCCAGCCCACCTAAGAAAGAGCCAACTGCCTCAATAAGATACACCCGCGAGACTGGCTGTTTGTGCTCTGTCTTAATCCAGCGGCAGGCAATTGGAAAGAGCATCCCTGTAACGATACTGACCGGAGCATTGACCAACATCGATAAAAGCACAATGGTTGATATCGGCAAAAGTGTGTATGACTCGATGCCTGCCAGCTCTCTGGCCTGGATAATCAAGATTAGTTCCAGAATAAAAGCAGGCAAATAACTCAAAAACAGAAACTCAATGTTCTCAAGCAGTTTTTGTGCAACAGCCGGTATTTTATTAACAATTATTGCACCAAGGCCAACCCACAGAAACCACGAAGCAAAAAAGATTCCCACGCTTATATCGTTTCCTTCGAAGGTGGTCAGGAATTCGCGAAAAAGCAGACTCTGAGCAGCGATGGTAAACAAACCGTAACTAAATATCAGCAAGCTTCGAACAAACTTCATTTTTCCTCGCCGAAAACATCTGCCTGGAAGGCCAGAAATGTTGCACCTTCTTTCCAGGCATCTGGGGGCAATCCCGCTTTCATTGATAAATGCGTCAGCGTGGTCTCTAAATCCCAGCCTTGTTCCGGTGCGACCTGCGGTAAATACACAGCCGACCGGCCATCTTTCCGCAGGACGACCCCGTCTATTCCGATTCTAATATCCGCCGATGAAGCAACCTCCTGGGGCGGGGTTAGCGCAGATATCTCGATTGTAATATCATTACACTCAGCCAATGTCACCGGCAAAAAACGCCTATCGTTAACGCAGGCATTGATTGCATTTGCAATAACCGATTTGTACAAAGGCCGTCTTGGTAAAATATCGCCTATGCACCCTCGAAGCCGACCATGCTTTTCGAGCGTTACAAATGCAGCACGCGTCTGACTCATCGCCTCGCTGATTGTAACGGACAAATCAGATTCTTGGGGTGCTCGATTATGGCTCAATGCAAAAAGAATTGTTTCACGGGCTAATATCAAAAGCTGTTTTTTATCCCTTCGACTTAGCTCAGGGCAGGCTTGAGCGGTCAACGCTGGGGTATCAATCATAGATTTGACCGGCGGTGAATTGGTCTTCCATGTGCCGGAGAAAGCCACTGAAAGGTAGCTTACGGAATTGGTAAAGTCACCTGTTAATTGGCCTGAGGTTGCGTATTTAACCAATTGTGCTTCGGCCGGTTTTTCCAGCATCGAGAGTAAGATTGCAATCGGAACATAACCGCAAATCGTTGCGCCGGTCTTTCGCCTGTACCCAAGAAAGCCGCTGCTGTCCAGCTCGGCTATATGTTCGTAAGCACCCATATCAAGCTCTTTTATTTTGTTCGGTATGTCTTCGGTAAAAGGGGTGAAACCATAGTTGGGGCCATAATGGACGAAATCCGAACTTGCAATTACAAGAGTATCCTCATCGAGCAAACCTTTTAAGATTTCACCGGCCTTACGAATTGTTTCCAGCGAACAACTACCGGCTACAATCGGCACAAATTTAAAATCTTTTTGACAGTGCTGCAATAACGGCAGCTCTATTTGGACACTATGTTCATGCTTATGAGTCTGTGGTATGTTCTGAAACATTGAATACTGACAAAGTTGATTTATAAATTCCACATCTAACGGAACCTGACCCAGAGGCGTTTCGTAATGAGTCACTCTCGGAACGCTTAAGGTTTCCTGCATAGGGAAATAGTGGCTTGGGCCGATTACGATGATTCGTTTGTATTCTTTTCCCGCAGTTTTAAGCCCATAAGCCGCTGTCTGGCCCGAGTACGCATAGCCGGCGTGCGGCAGAATTAATGCTATAACATTGTCTTTAGGTGTGGCTTCCGCCTTTTCAAAAAAACCTGCGATTTGTTTATTTAGCAATTGAGCATCAGCAGGATACCATCGGCCAGCAAGTGACGAATTCAGAACAACCTTAGCACGTTCGGCTTCAATGCTTTTTCCCTCCACTTCTGTTTTCTGATAGGAAGACGTGGGGGAAGGTTCTTTTGTTTCTTTGGTTCCAACTGGTGTTTTTTCGCAAGCAACCGTAAAAAACATGCCAAAGATACACAGATACAAAATTACTACACATAAGTTAGATTCGTTTAACCATTTTTTCATATTAACCGCCCCACTTTCCCTGACTTTCAATTTTTTGTAAGGGTTTTAATGAACCGGGATATTTTTTCAGCTTTATAGCACGAATGAATTTACGCGGCGAGGCCTTTTTGGCTATAAACACAAAGCCCGCAACAGCCGCTAAAATCGTACCAATTATTTTTTGAATGAACCTTCTGCGTGTCATTTCCAAACTCCATAGATTTCTCTGCCGCAATCAGGGCAGCAACCATCTTTTAGCTGGTTTTGCAATATAGTATAGCCGACTCGTTCGATAAGCAATTTTTTGCAGCCGGGACAATATGTATTTTCCCCTTCTTTGCTTTGAAGATTTCCTATATATACATAGTCCAAACCTTCGCTGAGCCCGATTTGGCGGGCTGTTTCCAATGTTTTAAGTGAAGTCTCTGGTAGATGACGCATTTTGTAACGAGGATAAAACCCGGAGAAATGTAGCGGTGTATCACTTCCCATATTTGTTTTAATCCAGCGGACAAGCTGGCGTATTTCTTCAGGTTTATCGTTAAGCGTCGGGATTATAAGATTTGTTACCTCAACCAGTATTCCACTGGCTTTAGCTATGACCAGCGCATCCTGAACCGGCTTTAGCGTGCCTGAACAAACCCGGCGGTAAAAATCATCGGTAATGCCCTTCAAATCTATGTTTGCCGCGTCAACATACTTAAGCAATTGCCTCCAGGGTCCTTCATTTATATAGCCGGCCGTTACAAGAACATTGCGTATATTGGCCGCCCTGGCCAGCTTTGCCGTATCGTAAGTATATTCATAGTAGATAACAGGGTCGGTATAAGTATATGCCAGTGATGGACAATTGTATTGCCTGGTGAGCTGCACAAGCTGCTCAGGCGGACAGGCATACGCCTGGCTGTCTTCAGGATTTGCCTGTGATATCTCCCAGTTTTGGCAGTTTTTACAATGAAGATTACAGCCGACAGTAGCAACGGAAAGAATAGTGGTGCCGGGCAAAAAATGAAAAAGCGGTTTTTTCTCAATCGGGTCAACATGTATCGAACAAGGATAGCCATATACTACGGTTCGCAGGGTACCGTCGATGTTGATTCTCACTCGGCACTCGCCGCTTTGGCCGTCCTCAATCAGGCATTTCTTCGGACATAATCCGCACTGAACCTTCATTTTCTGCCTCACTGTCAGCGCTCCGTCGCCACAGCTATGGAGCGTCGGCGACTTCTATAATGATTATAACAGATTTTTTATAATCTTTACAGCGTTTCCTATCAACAGAAATGGCACAAATTGGGGTCTTTGATAATGAGTAGGGTTCTACCTTATGTAATCCAAACTAAGTGGCTGGACTTCGTTGATTTAAGAAGCATTCATCAACGCTACGAATTTTTCGAACAGATAATTCGAGTCGTGAGGGCCGGGTGAGGCCTCGGGATGGTATTGAACACAAAAAGCAGGAATATTTTTGCAGCGAAATCCTTCGAGGGTCTGGTCATTGAGATTAATATGCGTCAGCTCCACATCTTTATCTTTTAAAGAGTCGATATCTATACAGAAGCCGTGATTCTGGCTGGTTATTTCAATCTCGCCGGTCTGGAGATTCATAACAGGATGATTTGCGCCGTGATGGCCGAATTTAAGCTTGTAACTTTTTCCACCCAAAGCCAGGCCGAGAAGCTGATGGCCGAGACAGATACCAAAAACAGGCACCTTGCCAAGCAATTTCCTGATTTCGCCTATTGCATAATCTATAGGGCCGGGGTCGCCCGGGCCATTGCTTAAAAACACGCCATCGGGTTTTTGCAACAGCACCTCTTCGGCTGATGTCTTTGCAGGCACAACCCAGACATCACAGCCGTGCGAGCGAAGCAATCGCAGAATGTTGAGTTTGATACCATAATCAAAAGCCACAACCTTATATTTTACGGGCGGCTTATCCTCCTTAGCCGTCAATACATCTACTACCGCCTCATCCCATTGATAAGGTTTTTTTGACGTTACGTCTTTTACTATGTCTCTATCTACAAGGCCGGGGTATTGGCTCAGCTTTTTCTTAAGCTCTGAGACATTAAACTGCCCCGAAGATATTATACCTCTCATTGCTCCTTCGGTTCGGATATGCCTTACAAGGGCCCTGGTATCGATACCCTCCAGGCCGACAACGTTATTGGCTTTTAGATAATCGCTCAGTGATTTACTATTTCGCCAGCTGCTCGGATAATCGCAGTTTTCCTTCACAACAAAGCCGCTTGCGAAAATCTTCCGCGATTCGACATCGGCTTTATTGGTCCCATAGTTGCCAATCAAAGGATACGTCATTGTAACAATCTGCTCGTAATAAGATGGGTCGGTCAAAATCTCCTGGTAACCGGTCATAGCGGTATTGAATACGACCTCTCCGCATTTGGTGCCTTTGGCGCCAAAAGAGCCGCCCTTAAAAACGGTGCCATCTTCAAGTAACAAAACAGCTTTCACCTTTTATAATCCCTGCTATTTATAGTAAGATTGAATGGGTTTAACAGTGATTTTCTGTTCCTTTAATGCCTTTATTGCTGAAACCGCCGCTTCAGCCCCTCTTACCGTTGTCACGTACGGTATCTGCCGGTCAAGCGCAGTTCTTCTTATTGGAAATGAATCTCTTATCGTCTGCCTGCCGACAGTCGTATTTATAATCAAATTTATCTTATTGTTTATCATAGCATCTAATATGTTAGGCCTGCCTTCTGAGACTTTAAGTACGAACTCCGAAGGAATATTGTTTTTGATAAACTCGATACACGTCCCTTTCGTTGCAATAATCTTAAAACCCATCTGATGTAACTTGCGAGCTATCTCAACCGCCCTCGGTTTGTCATCATCCTTGACACTGAAAAAGACGTTGCCGGAGGTCGGCAGGGTATTTCCTGCCGCTATTTGCGATTTTGCAAAGGCGGTTCCAAAATCATCAGATATCCCCATCACTTCACCGGTCGAAAGCATTTCCGGCCCCAGAAGCGTGTCTATGCCGGGAAATTTTATGAATGGGAAAACTGCCTCCTTGACAGTAAAATAATTTCGCTGAACCTCTTTTGTGAAATTTAACTCCTTCAGCGTCATTCCCGTCATCACCTTCGCCGCCAGTTTTGCAAGCGGAACACCTATCGACTTACTGACAAACGGGATAGTTCGAGAGGCACGAGGATTGACTTCGAGGATATAAACCTGTCCATCTTTAACTGCCATTTGGACATTCATCAGCCCCTTGACTTCTAATTCCAAAGCCAGCAGCTTTGTCTGCCTTTTAACCTCATCCAAAATTTCCTTACTAACTGAAACAGGCGGCAAAGAACAGGCACTGTCACCCGAGTGTACCCCCGCCTCTTCGATATGCTCCATTATTCCACCGATTACCACCGTCTTGCCGTCGCTTATTGCATCGACGTCCAATTCCGTAGCATCGTTAAGAAACTCATCGATTAAAATCGGATGTTCGCCGGATGCCTCAATTGCCTCTTCGACACAATCTTTTAATTTCTGCTGGTCATACACAATCCGCATTGCCCTGCCGCCAAGTACAAACGAGGGACGAATCAAAAGTGGATAGCCGAGTTTTTTCGCTATTTCGAATGTTTCGTTATATGTTGTTGCAGTTCCGCTGGCGGGTTGACGAAGCTTGAGTTTTTTAACCAGCCGATTGAAACGTTTGCGGTCCTCTGCGCGGTCGATACTGTCTGGTGAGGTGCCGATTATCTTCACGCCGGCTTTTTCGAGCGGCACCGCCAGCTTCAGCGGTGTCTGGCCGCCAAATTGCACAATCACGCCATCGGGATTTTCCTTTTCAACGATACTCATTACATCTTCAAAGGTAAGCGGCTCAAAGTACAGCCTATCTGACGTATCGTAGTCGGTGCTCACGGTTTCGGGATTGCAGTTTACCATTATCGATTCGATGCCGATTTCCTTAAGGGCAAAGGCGGCGTGTACACAACAGTAATCAAACTCAATTCCCTGGCCTATCCGGTTAGGCCCACCACCAAGAATGACAACTTTTCGCCTGCCGGTCGGTTTTGCTTCGCATTCTGATTCGAAAGTTGAATAAAGATAAGGCGTTGTCGCCTCGAATTCGGCACCGCAGGTATCAACTGTTTTGTAAACCACATTTATACCAAGACCCTGCCGGTGTTTGCGAAGCTTTGTCTCTTCAGTTTTCAAAACAGATGCGAGATACTTATCGCTAAAGCCGTATTCTTTAATTTCTCGTAACGTGTCGCGATTGAGTTTTGCCAGACTGCCGGCCTTGAGCTTTTCTTCGAGTTTTACAATATCTTTTATGTTATTAAGAAACCACGGGTCGATTTTAGTAAGAGAATAAACCTCCTCGGTCGCGAGCTTTCTTCTAAAGGCCTCGGCGATATACCAGATTTTGTCCCAGCAGTTGGTTCGCAGCTTATCTTTGAGCTGCGGCAGCGAAATTCCACCATCGATATGTTTTCTATCGAGCGAGTAACGGTCAATTTCAAGCGACCTTATGGCTTTCTGCAACGACTCTTTGAACGTCCTGCCAATGGCCATCGCCTCACCGACCGATTTCATCTGCACGGTCAGCTCAGGGTTAGTCTTGGGAAACTTCTCAAATGTAAATCGCGGCCATTTAACAACACAGTAATCGATAGACGGCTCAAAACAGGCGGGTGTTTTCTTCGTAATATCGTTTGGAATCTCATCGAGGGTATAACCGACAGCAAGCAGTGAAGCAATTTTGGCAATAGGAAAGCCGGTGGCCTTGGATGCAAGGGCCGAACTTCGTGAGACCCTCGGGTTCATTTCAATGACATAGAGCCTGCCGTTGTCTGGATTAACCGCAAACTGAATGTTTGAGCCGCCGGTCTCCACGCCGATGGCTCTCATAATCTTAAGCGAGGCGTCACGCATTATTTGATATTCTTTATCGGTAAGCGTCTGGGCCGGCGCAACAGTAATGCTGTCGCCGGTATGAATACCCATAGGGTCAAGGTTTTCAATTGAGCAGACGATAACAACATTGTCCTTTTTGTCCCTCATAACCTCGAGCTCATATTCCTTCCAGCCAACAACAGACTCTTCAATAAGGACCTGATTTGCGGGACTGAGATTAAGGCCCCAGTGAATATACTCTTTGTACTCTTCGGCGTTATAGGCAACGTTTCCGCCGGTGCCTCCTAATGTATATGAGGGGCGAATAATAGCGGGAAATCCAATGTGCTCTATGATTTTTTTGGCCTCTTCCCAGGAACGGGCATAACCGCTTTTAGGAACTTCGAGCCCGCATTCCTGTATGATTTTTTTGAAGCGGTCTCTTTCTTCGGCCCTTTTGATTGTTCGCAGATTGGCTCCGATTAGCCGGGTTTTATATTTCTTCAACACGCCATTTTCAGCCAACGCAACGGCTGTATTCAAACCGGTCTGTCCTCCAAGCGTCGGCAGCAGACTATCCGGCCTTTCTTTGGCAATTATTTTCTCAACAAACTCAGGCGTGATTGGCTCGATATAT
>CAZOQJ010000051.1:0-15472 GCA_964581905.1 uncultured Pirellulales bacterium | reverse complement strand
ACATTGGCAACTATGTTTACAATGACCCTGAGGCGATGTATGTGGTTCTGCAGGACAGCGGCGGTAATGACGGGATTGTGTACTATGAGGACAAAGATGACACTGTGACGCAGACAGACAAATGGACACCATGGTGCATTGACCTGGACGAGTTTATTTTGCAGGGAGTGGACATGTGTGATGTCAATACGATGTATATCGGTGTCGGCGACAAGGACAATCCATCCTCAGGTGCAGGTACGGTGTACATTGACGATATTCGGCTGTATCTATCATGTGAATGTCAGCCCCCGCCAAAGCCCAATGATATTAATTACCCCGAAAGCGATTGTGGCGGCAATTACGACGTTAACTGGGCACCATCAAGCGGGGCTATGTCTTATGTGGTGGAAGTTAACGTTAATGACGGAAGCGATTGGGTGGAAGACTATAACGGCACCGACCCTTGCTATAGTGCGAGCGTGGGCCCCGGCAGTTATTGCTACCGTGTGAAGGCGTGCAACGACGGCAACTGCTGCAGCGGCTGGTGCACCGGGACTTGGGATTGTGCAGTGGCAATAACCCCGCCGGAGATGCCCGCTTCTATCGATTATCCCGATAGCAATTGCGGCGGCAGTTACGATGTTAACTGGGCACCATCAATTGGGGCTACGCGTTATGAGGTGGACGTTAATGACGGAAGCGGTTGGGTGCTAGACTATAACGGCCCCAACACTTGCTACAATGAGGACGTGAGCAGCTGCGGCGATTATCGCTACCGTGTGAGGGCGTGGAACGTTTGCGGCTATAGCGACGGGTGGCGTCCCGGAGACCATAACTGTGTAGTGGCAATAACCTCGCCGGAGGCGCCCAATGATATTAATTACCCCGACAGCAATTGCGGCGGCGATTACACCGTTAAATGGGCGGCAGTGAGTTGTGCCGAATATTATGAGTTGGAGCGTTCTAAGGGTGGCGGTGACCCGTGTGTCATCATCTGCGACAGCAATTTCTACGATGAGAATGATTTGGACTGCGGTACCTATCGCTACCGTGTGAGGGCATGGAACATTTGCGGCTATAGCGACGATTATTGCATCGGAGACCATAATTGTGTAGTGACAGAATTCCCGCCAGATAAGCCACCTTCTATCACGGTCCCCGGCATTGATTGCGACGGCAATTACTTCGTTTGCTGGGAGCCAGTGGCATCGAACGATTGTAACGTGGCTACATATTATGAGCTGGAGGTTAATGACGGAAACGGTTGGGATCCAGTGCCAGACTGTAATGGCCTAGACACTTGCTGTGAGTTTGAGAATGTGGCCCCCGGCACTTATCGTTACCGTGTGAAGGCGTGCAATGCCTGTGACTGCAGCGGTTATTGCGAAGGCGGAAATTATTGTATAGTGGCACGCACGCCGGATGCGCCCGCTTCTATTACGGTACCCCCCAGCGATAGTGACGCCAATTACATCGTTAGCTGGACACCCTCGGCCGGAGCTAAATCTTATGAGTTGCAGAGTAACTCTAATTATAAGCCATGCACACCATGCCCCTATGACCCTTCTCGTGATCCTTATGATAGTAATTGGGTGAAAGTCTATTGCGGACCCGACACTACCTACAATGAGTGTAAAGTGGGCGGCGGAACGTGGAGTTACCGTGTGAGGGCTACTGCCGACGTCAATCTTTGCACTCTTTGTCCCAGTGCCTGGACATACAGTCAGAACGATTGTGAAGTAAACGATTGTCTGGTTGGTGGTAATGCTGGCCCTCTGGAGTATAGCGACTGGGCAACATGGCGATATCCTTCCTGCTGGTGCTGTCCGAGACAGTGCCGCGGTGATGCGGACTGCAAGAAGACAGGTCCGTTCTGGGTTGCCGTTCTCGACTTGGACCTGCTCTCTGCAGCATTCGGCAAGGTGGATGCTGTATTGGCTACGATACCCAATGGCATCTGTGCTGATTTCGACCACAAAAAGACAGGTCCGTTCCGGGTCGCTGTCCCAGACTTGGATATTCTCGCTGCGTACTTCGGTAAGACTGCTGCTTTAGTGCCGAACTGCGATACGGCCCCGGTTATAACGGGACCTTACGACTACTGGACAGAGGCATGTCCGTAGTAAAAGCATGTCAACTTGCATAACGAAAAGGGCTGTGGCAATTTAGCTCACAGCCCTTTTTCTTTTTACGATTTTTTTCTGGACAATCCCAAAGCCAAGCCCGCTACGATTAAGACAGCAGCGAGCCATAACCAAAACATAAACGGCTTTATCCTCACAGTTATAATCACGCTGCCAGCCCTGCTAAGGCGGTCAAATGAGATATAAATATCTTCAAACAATCCCATATGCACGGCCACTTCAGCAATTCTCCGGCCATCCGGATATAAACATTGATGCGGCCAAAGTTTTCTTTGCAGGTCATCTTTTGTTACGACAATTTCCGGCCCTTCTTTAGTTACACCAGCAAAAGACTCCCGCTTAAAAGATTCACAGAAAAGCTCATATTTACCGAGCTCAAATTGTCCCTTCTCATCCAACGCCGTTTGAACACCTAGCTTGTCCGAAGAAAAGCTGGCAGCGACAACCAAAAGCAACAGCCCCAGATGAGCAATCCCACTTGCGATTTGACTGGTTTGCTTTAAGTTAATCGCTAACTTTATCAAAACAGCAATAAGGCTAAAGGCACATATCCCACAAGTCAGCGTTAGTAAAAGCGGTACTTGGCTAAACCTAAGAATAAGTCCAAAACACAACAAGCCGGCCGCGCAGCTTCCTAACAGCTGAAGTATAAAACCACGGTGTTCCTGCAAATCAATCAGCGTAGCAAAGCCGACAAGAAAAGCCAAAATAATCCCTGCCACCAAAACTATGCGGTTATAAAACAGCGGTGGCAGGGTAACGACCAAATCCGAACTTTTAATAGCCTGCCAAATTACAGGCCAAAATGTAGCAACTCCAATAGCCGCAGCCGTGAAAATAAAGATAACATTAGCCCAAAAAAGAGCCTCCCTTTTATCCAAACGAAATCCACTGGTCTTTAACAAACTAATTGAGCCGCTTTTCACTGTGCAAATAATACAAATCAGCCAAAGTAAAAAACAGCACACGATAAACACCGATAGAACTAAAGAGGAAACTGTCCCAGCAAAAGAATACAAAGATACTATAATGCCGCTTCTGGTGATAAAAGCTATAAACAGACACAAAATAAACGGCAGAGGTGCAAGTGTGATAGTCCAAAACCTGAATTTATCTGCGATGCGGATGCCAATGAGACTATGTAGAGCTGCAACGCCTACGAACCAAAGCAAAAGTGAGACATTTTCCACAGGGTCCCATGCCCAAAAGCTGCCCTGGCCGAGCTCAATATAAGACCACCTCGCACCGGCAGCGATACCTGCACTCAAAAAGCAAAGACCAACCAACAGCCATGGCTTCAGTTGACAGTAAATCTCAGAGTCCCCCGCTCTGCCGGCGAAAACGGCAGCTAAAACAACCACAAAAGGAATCAAGAACGCTGAATAACCAGTAAACAATAATGGCTGACGAATAAACATCCAGAAGTTTTGCAATAAAGGATTAACCCCAATACTGCTATCAACCGTCACCGGGCCAACCGCAAAGGGCTTTGCAAAAAATATTAAAAGCGCTGTAAATGCAAAGCAAATGCCAGCCCCAATAGATAACGCAACAGCATTAAACTTCAAATTGCCAAATGCTAATTGCCTATCAGCATTTGTTCTTAGCCAAAAAGCAAAGATAATGAATATGCCTACCGACCATAATAAAAGTGAGCCGGTGGAGCCAGCCCAAAGGGCACTTAGCTTATAGTATATCGGCAGGTCTATAGAGCTATACCGCCGGACAATATCAATTGAAAAGACATCCATGAGAAAGGCAACTATAATCAAAACCAACACAGCTATAGAAAGTCCCGCAGCAATCAGCATCGCCCCCCTGGCCCGGCCGATGGCTGATTCAGCCTTTAACTTCAAAGCGAGCAGAGCAGAAGCAACTGCAAAACCACAAAGGGATAAAATAACAGCTAAAAGAACCTGGCCTAAAACACTCATCCCTGTCAGCAACATAATCTCCCTAACAAATAAAATAAACCCTTTGATTTACTCTGGGAGATAATTATAGCATGAAATCTGTGTCAAGAAAAATAAAATCTGTGCTTAAAAATACCATTTTATAGACAACCCCCGGCCACAAAGGTCGGGTTAAAACAACTCCCGGTAAAAGTTAGGGCTAAATACGCCGAAAAATCTATTGTACATTTTTGACTTAAGCTTATAATAATCAATCTTGTGCAAGACCAATTAGCGTAAAAAGAGTAATACATACATAAATGAAAATTACGGGAGCAAAATCTTATGGAACCGATTACAGAGCCGGAAATAAACCTATTTGCCAATGAATTGCCATCTATGGAGGATATCGAGAAACTCGCCTGTTATGTCCACAGCAGAGAGGCCAACCAGATAAAGTTTGCCGAACAGTTAAAAGCAAATATAGCCAGAACCTCGCCGAAGGCACAGCTTGCAGCAGGTATCGGTCTTTTCATCACAGGCAGAAACGCCGAAGCAATCGAGAAGCTGCAAAAAGCCAACGACTGCAAAGAAAAATTCACGTACCTGGCCTTCGCTCTTCGCCGAACAGGCAAATTTGATGAAACAATCGAAAACCTGCAAAAAAATCTCAAATACGAGGCCGACACATTAAACATAACCTTAGAAAAAGCTGCTACCCATCGTTGCGCAGGAAATCTTGATGCGGCAGCCAACGAGCTTAAAAGCTGTGCAAATTTTGAAAATGTTAGTACCGAATACCATTACCAATTGGGCCGACTTCAAGAAGCCCTCGGCCTTTATGAACAAGCGATGGACAATTACAAAACAGCATTGGAATTAGCCCCAACCCATCAAAGAGCCCTTTTTCACCTCGCTTATCGGTGCGACTTATCCGGCGATGAAGAGGCGGCGATTGACTACTATAGACAAATTGCCTCAGGCACCCATGTCTATGTAAGTGCCTTGCTGAATTTAGCTGTGCTCCACGAAGATAAAGGTCGGTTCGATAAAGCATCTCAATGTATCGATATGGTTCTGGAGTCTCATCCAAACCACCAAAGAGCAATTCTGTTCAAAAAAGACGTAGAAAGCTCAAAGACCATGTACTACGACGAAGAAAAAGAGAAGAAAAAAACCCACAAAAGCAAAATTTTGGAGACGCCAATCTCTGATTTTGAGCTGTCTGTGCGGAGCAGAAATTGCCTGAGAAGAATGAACATAGAAACGATAGACGATTTATTAAACATCACGGAGGCAGAGCTGTTATCTTATAAAAACTTTGGTGAAACATCGCTTAGAGAAATTAAGGCCGTACTCGATTCGAAAGGACTACGGCTTGGTATGGCTCTGGAAGAAAAGGAGCTACCTTTAGGAGAAAGCACTGTAGGAGGCACTTCAGAATATGAAGGGGAGGAACAGGGTCCCCTGAAGAATTCTATCGATGACCTGCAATTGTCGGTGCGTTCCCGAAAATGTCTGCAAAAGCTTAATATTCGCATAATCGGTGAATTGACGCAAAACACAGAAGCTGAGCTTCTCGGCGTTAAAAACTTCGGCGTAACAAGCTTAAACGAAATCAAAAAAGCTATCAACAATCTGGGATTATCACTGCGAAGTCTGGACTGACCAATTGATTATTGATTATTTTCTAATTATTTATTTAATGTCTTTTTTAATTATCACCCAATCAACTGCAACTCGCAGCAAAGCTCTACCCCGGATTAATCCGCTTTATGCCCGGCGGATAAATCTGCCTTACGTCTGGCAGACAAACTTATCAATAATTCTCCTGTATATGCTGATTATTCTTGGCGGGTGCAAGGCAAGACAGCTTACCATAACAACTCCCCAGATGAATGTCGAACCACAGTTTTGGGTGAGGGTCTTACTGCTGGACGATGTCACAGAATGTGTGCTAAAAACCGGCTCATCTTTTAGCATCATCAACCCACAAACACAAACCACACAAAGCCGCTTTGACCGAATCGATGAACCAATAAAAACCACTATTTCCGGCGGCATAATTACTATTGCCGGACGGCAATTTAAAAATAAGGAAGTAATTATTGCACCTGATATCCCCCACATCTTTAACCTAAACGGCAGCGATTACCGCGGCAAATTAAAACTAATAGTCAATCCCAGCGGCGATTGCCTTGACGCTATAAACCTCGTACCGCTTGAGCCGTACTTAGCAGGTGTGGTTGGAGCCGAGATGCCTGATTACTGGGAGCCGGCAGCACTTCAAGCCCAGGCAATCGCAGCAAGGACATATTGTCTTTACCACAAAAAGCGATTTGGCAGCACCCGCAACTGGGACGTCACGAAAACACAGACAAATCAGGTTTACGCCGGTGTAGGCGCTGAATCGGCCCAGATTTGGGAAGCTGTTAATAAAACATACGGCAAGGTCCTGACCTGCAAACACACCAACGGCAGCGTAGATATTTTTCCGGCTTATTACAGTTCGACCTGCGGCGGCCACACCGAAAGCAGCGAAAATGTATTCGGCGATTCTTTTGAAGCACTCGTTGGCGTGCCGTGCCCCTATTGCCAGGATGTGGCCAAGCTCAATTATTTTTTCTGGCCTATGGTCCAATTCGATAAGAGCTATGTTACAAACAAGCTATTACAAAAATATCCAAAGCTAAAGCGTCTCGGAAAGATTAAAAATATTACCGCAGTTGAACAAAGCAAACATGAAAAATTCTCGCGCCTGACAAAAATAAAGCTTATCGGCTCAAGCGGTAAAAGTGATTTTTTGAAAGCCGAGGATTTGCGTCTCACAATCGACCCAACTGGTCAGAAAATAAAAAGTACAATCTGCCAAATCATCGATATGGGCAACAAATGGGCGTTTTCATTAGGCAGAGGCTGGGGCCACGGCGTAGGGATGTGCCAATGCGGTGCTCAAGGCATGGCAAGACAGGGTAAAAACGCAGAGCAGATTCTCTCTTATTATTATCCCAGCTCAAAGATTGTGAGTGTTTACTGAATTTTGCTATTTGACCATGGTTAAAATGGGTAATTTCCAGATTCTCAATCAGGATGCCAACTCTTCAGCTCGATGTGGTTTGTTGAGCACAGCTCACGGCGAGGTTGAGACACCGGCTTTTATGCCGGTCGGAACTGCTGGTGCTGTAAAGGGAATCACGCCACAACAACTCAAAGAAAGCGGTGCTTCCATAATCCTGGCCAATAGCTATCATTTGCTTCTGCGACCCGGGGTCGAGACGGTCGAATCACTCGGCGGTCTGCATAAATTTATGGCCTGGGACAAACCGATACTGACCGACAGCGGCGGATATCAGGTCTTCTCGCTAAGCTCACTGAGAAAGGTTGACGACGATGGAGTCGAATTCAACAGCCATATAGACGGAGCAAAAGTGTACCTTAATGCCGAAAACGCGATAACAATACAAAACCGACTCGGAGCGGATATAATAATGTGTCTTGACGAATGTACGCCCTATGGTATCGATACGCCGCAACTAAAAAAGGCCGTGGAAAGAACGATTCGCTGGGCCAAGTGTGCCAAAAAGGCGCATAAAACCGGCGAACAGATGTTATTTGCCATCGTTCAGGGCAGCTTGAATAAAGAATTGCGAACTTATTGCGCCTGCGAACTTGTCAAACTGGACTTTGATGGTTATGCTATCGGGGGACTAAGTGTAGGTGAAGGTTATGATAATATGATAAAAACAGTAACTCATACAACGCAGGTCTTACCAAAAGATAAACCCCGATATCTTATGGGCGTAGGCAAGCCAATCGATATAATCGCCGCCGTCAAGGCCGGTGTCGATATGTTTGACTGCGTGCTGCCTACCAGAAACGGGCGAAACGCCTTTGCCTTCACCGAAAATGGTCCGGTGCGGTTACGCAACAGCGACCTTATAAACGACCCGGAGCCAATCGAGGCCGGCTGCGACTGCTACTGCTGCAAAAACTTCAGCAGAGCAGCTATCAGACACTTTTTCAATTGTGGAGAAATGCTCGGGCCAATCCTCGCATCGGTGCACAACCTGAGGTTTTACCAGAGACTAATGGCTAAAATCAGAAAGGCAATAGAAAGAAACGAATTTGGTAATTGGTAAGGTAGCACGGGCTTCCAGCCCGTGGCCACGGCCAAGATGGCCGTGGTACTTTAACCAACTTATTTTTAGGAGATCAAAATGAACAATGTATGGATATTAGCCCAAACAGAATCCGACGAGGCACCTTCGAAAATCAGCTCAACTCCGCTAACCTCGGAAGGCGAGGCAATGACAAAGGTACCATCCGACGCTAACGTTCCACCAACCGTGAAAGAACGACCAAAACCACTTTTCCCACCTTGGCTATTCCTCGTTTTGGCGGCTGTATTTATCTTCATGCTCTTTAGAGGACCTCAAAAAAAACAAAAAGAGCACAAAAAAATGGTCCAGTCACTGCAAAAAAATGACAAAGTTAGAACAATCGGCGGAATTATCGGGACTATTGTTGACGTTAAAGACGATGAGATTACGCTCAAAGTTGATGAGTCAAACAATACAAAAATAAAAGTTGCCTCCTCAGCAATCGGAAAGAATTTGTCGAAAGAGAAAACGTAATTGGTGGGTGGTAATTATTTAACCCTGCCGACAGGCATTTAACCAAATTACCATTTAAACAACTATACAAGGAACATTATGAACAAGAATCTGATGCCAAAAATAGTTTTAATCATTGTTTTAGTGGCTTTAGCAGCGTGGACTTTATATCCTCCAAGCAAAACCTTACAGCCGGGAATAGACGTAGGAGGCGGAGTAAGTCTCATTTATGAAATTGACACTCAAGACCTTGAAAAAGCAGATACGAGAGACCTTGCACAAAGGATGATAACCGTCCTGCGAAGGCGCATAGACCCTGCCAATATCCAAAATCTCATATGGCGGCCACATGGCAATACTCGCTTTGAAATACAAATGCCCCTTTCGAGCAAAGAAGCCCGTACAAAGCGCCAGAACTATGAACAGTCTCTGAACAAGCTGCTTGCTAAAAACATAAATCCCGCAAAGATTATGCGCTCGCTTAAAAAACAGCCGGAAGAACGAAGCAAAGATTTCAATGATTTCGCCCAAAACAATCCTGACAAACTTACCATTCTTGAGACACTTACGTCCAGCTACGATGAGCTTATTGAAAAACAAAATGAAAGAGACAAACTCGAAGCAGAACTGGCAATTCCGGGGAATTTAATAAACCTCGCCAACCTCGACCTCGATGAAATCAAGTTTCACCTTGGAAACTGGATTAAGCTGGATGACGAAAAACTAACCGAAACGTTAAAGGAGTATCTCGGCTCCGAAGCTAATCTGGACCTGCTAACCAGATACGTAAAAATGTATGCTGAATGGGCCAAAGTTGTTGATGAGCTGACTAAACCCGAAACCGGCAAAAATATCCAATACGAGAAGGCCAAAAAAGACCTCGACATATTAAACCTAAGTGAAGACCAGATAACTTTTGTTTTGCAGTTACCCGCCAAGTCAGTCAGACGCTCTACCGCACTTGAAGAACTGAAAACCAAGTTCGCCAACCGTGCAGTTGAAATTGATAATGTAGTTGCAGCATTTGATGAGTATCGCCCTTTCAGAGGCAGACTCGATGACCCCAAAGACCTGCAGCGAATGCTCAAAGGGGCCGGCATACTGGAATTTAGAATACTGCCAACAGAGGGACATCCAGAAGTGGATATGGACGCAATGGCACAGTATTTCGAGACCCTCAAAGAAAAAGGACCCAAGTATGCTTCAGATAATAAGTTTGTATGGTGCGAAATAGAAAATATCGATGATTGGCGAGCCGTTGACGACCAGAAGCGTCCTGCAATCCGGGGGCAATTCGGCGACAAGTACTATGTCCTTGCAAGCAGCAACAAAGATGAAGTAATGCTGCACCGAGGCGACGTCAAAAGCTGGAAACTCAAAAGAGCCTCAGCGGGCAGAGAACCTCGAACAGGTCGAAGAGCTATCGATTTCGTTCTGGATGAAAGAGGTGGAATGATGTTCGGTAAGATTACCGGCGACAACATCGGCCGACCACTCTGTATCATGCTGGACGGGATCGCAATATCAGCTCCCACCATCAATTCGAGGATAACTACACGCGGTCAAATAACAGGCCAATATTCAGAAGACCAACAGCGTGATATGGTAGACAAACTTAACGCCGGCTCTTTGCCCGCCCGGCTGATAGAGCAGCCCATCGCTGTAAAGACAATCGGCCCATCCATCGGCGCCGACAATCGCAACCAAGGAATCAAGGCCGGCATAATCGGACTGATAGTGGTTATGGCCTGTATGCTGATTTATTACACTCTTGCCGGCTCAATAGCCGATGCGGCATTATTTATGAACATATTGTTTGTGCTTGCTTTAATGGCAGGAATGAGAGCAACCTTCACACTGCCGGGCATCGCCGGCATAATACTAACAATCGGTATGAGCGTCGATGCCAACGTTCTGATTTTCGAAAGAATCCGTGAAGAGCAGCAGCGAGGCTCATCTTTGAGAGTCGCCATAGCAAACGGTTACCAGAGAGCGTTCAGAACTATCTTAGATGCCAATCTCACTACTTTAATCACTGCAGCTATCCTTTACTGGGTCGCATCAGAAGAGGTAAAGGGCTTTGCTATTGTGCTTATGTTAGGTATCTTATCGAGTTTTTTCACAGCACTATTTGTAACGCGAGTAGTCTTCGACCTTCTTACAAAGTGGCGAATCATCAAAGACCATTTAGTTATGCTTCGCCTTATACACAATGCAAATGTCAACTGGATGGCAATGCGGCCAATCTTCCTTACAATGTCAGCTGTACTTATAACAGCAGGCCTGTTCGTTTTCTTCACCAGAGACAATGCAAAGAACAATAAATACGATATCGAATTTACCGGCGGCACTTCCGCCGTAATCAATCTGAAAGAGACAGTCTCGCTCAACAGAAGCGATGTGGAAAGCAAAATCCAGAAAATAGGGGAAACACTTCACAACCCCGCCTTAGCAGCGACAAATGTCTATAGCATCGGCAAAACGGGCAAACAATACGAAATCAATACTACCGAAACAAATAAAACCAAAGTTGTCGTTACCTTTGGCGAATCCGCGCAACAAGCTGTTGAAACTGTGAACTCATCAATTGATAAAGCTCAGGATAAATTCATCGGTGAACTAAACAATCTGCTCGTAATACAAAATGCCAACAACCCGACAGAGTTTATAATAACAACGAGCCAGATGAACCAGACATTAGTCAAAAATGTGCTAACAGAAGCTCTTCCAAACGCCCGAATCTCTGAGCCGGAGATTGATGAAGTTGTTAATAACGCAATCCTGGATGCCTTCACGAATGAGCTTGAAATCCAGCAGGACCTTCAACCCACAATTATCTCACAGGAAAAAATGACCGAAAAACTTGTAGATTCATATCCTGAACTGGCTGAGTTTACAGGCGGCACCAAGATTCTTTGCGAAATCAAAAAAGCCGCAACCGTTGAGGAGATTAAAGCAAGATTGGCCTCGCTGCAGTTCAAACCCGACACACAAAACCTCCGAAGATACCCTTACCAAATCCTTAACCCGAATCTATCGACAATCGAACTAAATAAGCCGATAAACCGCTTCAGCTATATAAGTGCCCCTCCAGAGGCAGGTCTGCGTGAATTAACAGAGGACGAATGGACACAATTTGTTGAAAACGAAACGACTAAAGTTCTATCAGCAGCGACACTTGAAACGTCATTACCACGAGTAACACAAATAGACCCATCAGTCGGAAAAGAGCAAAAAACACGGGCGCTGATTGCCATTGTTCTGTCGCTATTTGCTATCGTTACCTATATATGGATTCGATTTGGAAATGTCCGCTACGGCATCGCAGCCATCGTAGCATTAGTGCACGATGTATGTATTACACTCGGAGCAGTAACGGCCTGTACCTATATCGCAGCAAGCCCAATCGGAGAGAAACTTCTAATCGGAGATTTCAAAATCAACCTAGCAATCATAGCTGCCTTTTTGACGCTTATCGGGTACTCGCTGAATGACACGATTGTCGTTTTCGACCGAATTAGAGAGAATCGCAAAAGAGCCCAGCTAAATCCAAAGATAGTTACTGACAGCATCAACCAAACTATCTCCAGAACGATTCTGACATCCTTCACAACATTTATAGTTGTGTTGATAATGTATATCTTCGGTGGCCAGGGCTTAAGAGGCTTTACGTTCGCAATCGGCTTCGGCGTTATCATCGGCACGTATTCATCTATAGCAATAGCAGCGCCGATATTGCTGCTCGGCACAAAGACCAAATCAGCTACGAATTAGCAGGAAATAAAACGGTCAAATGGCTTTTGCGGCTTGTTTGTCGATGAGCCAGGTGACCTTGTCAAGGACCGGCCAAAGGGCATGAATGGGATAGCGGACCTCATCAGGTTCAGAAGTTAGAACCTCTTTCAAAATGCCGGCCTTTTCCCCGCCGGAAACCAACACAGCCAGATGAGACGCGGCACATAAAACCGGATGCGTCAAGGTTATGCGGTTCAATTTCTCATCCAAAACATAAACAACGCACGCCAAATCTTTGGTATCAAAACAGGCATAGCTATTGGAAAACAGTGAGCCGGTATGACCTTCAACACCCATTCCGAGCATAATCAAATCAAATTCAGGAGTTTGCTTTCCTGGCAGGCCGAAAACTTCCCGAATGGTTTTTTCATAATAGCGAACCGAAATCAAAAAATCGCTGTCCTCAGTCGGAATCCGATGAACATTCACTTGCGGGATGGCGACTTTAGATAAGAAAGTATCGGCAGCCAGCTTGTAATTACTCCATTGCGAGTCCGGCGGAACATATCGCTCGTCAACCCAGAACAACTGGATTCTGTCCCATGGCAGAGCTCTCGCTCTGGGCACCTCGCCAAGCAGTTCAAAAAAACGTTTGGGTGTATGCCCTCCCGATATTGCAATGTAAAAGGCACCTTTTGCCTTTATTGCTTTGTTCGCATCAGCAACAAAAAGCTCAACGCTCTTATGAGCAAGAGTCTCTGCGTCGGAAACAATTTCCAGATGCGGTTTATATTTTGCAGTGGTCTGCATACCATAACCCTCTTTTATCCCGCAAGCCTAAACCTGGCTTATTCTCTATCTTCAGAAATACTTTAGCCAGAAAAATCTTCAAAAATGAGAAAAAAATGTGCTGGTGTGCTGATATTTACTAACTTGCTGAATTAAAAGGACTTATAAAACACAACATCTTATCTTCATTCAAGCGGGGATTAGGTGATATCCTCAATCTCCCACATAAACGCCTTTACGCCCTCTGAGCCAAGCTTCTTTCTCAACTGCCGGACATTCTCCATTATCTCTTTGGCGCTGGTCTCATCAGTAACAACAAAAGTGCCGTAATTCACTCCCGGCCAAACATCGGTATTCAAATGTGGCTCACTGAGCTGACCTTTACCCAAGGTATCGGCGAATTTGGTATAACAATCAATCCCAATAGAAACCAGCATCTCGTTTACCTGCTCATCAATCGCGACATTATGCACAATCAAAACTGCTTTCATAACTGCCCTCTTTCACCGGCAGGCCTAAAACCTTCAAACAAACTGTAAAGAGTCGGCATCAAAACCAAAGTAATAATCGTCCCGACAAACAAACCACCAATCACCGTTATTGCAAACGGCACCCAAATTTCAGACCCCTCGCCTCTTGACAATGCAAGGGGTGTCATCGCCAGCATTGTGGTTACGCTGGTGCATATCACAGGCCGCATTCTGCTGCGTCCACCTTCCATAATTGCCGAATAGACACTATGGCCGCGGCGGCGAAGTATGCCTATGAAACTGATTAGAACAATCCCGTCATTTACTACGATACCGACCATCATAATCAATGCAAGAAAGCTAATAACGCTCATTGCCTGCCCCGTCAGCGCTAATGCGATAATTACACCCACAATACCAAACGGTATCGAAAGAAATATAATAAATGGGTCGCGTAAAGACTCAAACTGCGAAGCCATTACCATATATACCAATCCCATTCCCAAACCTACAGCTATAATCAACAGCCGGAATGCTTCTGCTTTCTCTTTCTCAGCACCGGCAAATTTATAACTGAAACCCGGCGGTGCCGGGATAGAATCAAGGACTTTCCTAACATCTTTTACCACCGAGCCGAGGTCCCTGCCGCTAATTTCGCCTGAGACCGTAATATATCGCGCCTGGTCTTTTCGCTCAATCTTTGTCGGCCCCACACCTTGCTCGATTTTGGCAATATTGGCCAGACTGACCTGGGCGCCGCCGGGCAAGCTGATAAAGACATCCCGCAAATCTTCAATCCTGTCACGGTCTTGTTCCTGCAGTCGCACTTCTATATCATATTCATCCCCACCTTCGCGATACTTTGTTGCGGTAGTGCCTGCAAAGAATGTTTCAATGGTTTTACCAATGGTTCTTACATCAAGTCCCAGTTTCGATGCCTTTTCGCGGTCAACAACAACCTTAATCTCCGGCTTTTCTTCTTTTCGGCTGATTTCAACATCCTGGACACCATCAATTACCTCTATTGCCGCTTTAACAGAATCAGCATATTGCCGAGCTAAATCCATATCGTGTCCGTAAAGCTCGACAGCCAACTTTCCGCCAGCACCAAATACCATCGCTTCAGTTGGGTCCTCTGCGCTATAACGAGTGGTTACTCCTGGTATATCACCCGTGATTTTGCGAAGCCGCTTTATAACGTCGGCTGGGGTGACATCTCGCTGACTTTTTGGTTTCAAACTGATAAACAGGATACCCTTGTAGCTTTCTTCCTCTGTGGCAAAGTGGCCACCGCCGGCACCACCATAAACACCCCAGCGGATAAAGCTATCCCGCCTTTCAGGGACACTATTTTCCACTATTTTTTGTAACTGCTGTGCTACGGCGCCAGTGCGCTCATACCTTGTGCCGATGGGCAATTCATAGTTTGCCACCAAACGATTCTGGTCCTGCTCGGGGAAAAATTCTGTTCCAATAAGGCCAACAAGACCTATGCTCAGGACGAACAAAATAATACATGAGATGAAAACTGTTTTGCGATTGCTTAACGACCAATTCAAAAACCTGACATAGAAGTCTTCTGTTTTATTCAAAACTTTCTCACCCAAGTTGTAAAACGAGTCCAAAATAGATTTTGATGAATTTGCATCACGCACAATCAAAATTTTCGAGCACACCATCGGTACAAGCATAAGGGCTGTAAACAACGAAGCCACCAGCGCCATCACAACAATAGCCGCGAATTGGCCGAATACAATAGCTGTTATCCCACCGACAAATATAATTGGTGCAAAAATGGAAATGGTCGTTAGTGTTGAAGCAATAACAGGTACACCTACTTCATTTGC
>CAZOQJ010000050.1:0-15500 GCA_964581905.1 uncultured Pirellulales bacterium | reverse complement strand
ATGTATGGCGGTAAGATTTGGGTTGAGTCAAAAGTCGGTGAAGGAAGCACATTCTTCTTCACCCTACCAAAACAAGAAATGGGGGTTAAAAATGAGAACCTCAAGGCCAGTTTTGTTAGTTGAAGATGATGACGTCGATGCAATGACGGTCAAAAGAGCGCTTAGAGATTTGAATGTGACGAATCCGCTAGTCCACAAAATCAATGGTGAAGAAGCATTAGACTATTTAAGTTCTCATCAAAACAATGGCAAGCCCTGTTTGGTTTTGTTGGACTTGAATATGCCAAAAATGAACGGCATCGAATTTCTGAAAGTAATAAAGGAAAATGGAGAACTGAAAAGTATTCCGGTTGTAGTCTTGACTACGTCAAGGGAACAGCAGGATAAAATTGAGAGTTTTAAGCTTAGTGTTGCCGGTTATATGCTCAAGAGCGTTGACTATCATAAGTTTGTGGACACCATCAGGACCATCGATCTCTATTGGACTTTAAGTGAGTTGCCGGAAAATTCGGAGTAAGATTATGGAAAATACAAAGCATAAAATTTTGTTTATTGAAGATGATAAGATGGACCAACTGGCCTTTAAACGTTCGGTAGAAGAGCAAGAGCTCCCATACGATTACACAATAGCCGCTTCTGTTTCAGAGGCCAAGAAAATACTGGTCTCCAGCCAGTTTGATATTGTAATTTCCGATTACGCACTTGGAGATGGTACTGCATTTGACGTCTTAGGTTCTGTGAAGAATACCCCCCTTATAATTGTCACCGGAACCGGCAATGAGGAAGTGGCTGTCAAAGCATGGAAGGCCGGAGCTTATGATTATCTGATAAAAGACATCGACCGGAACTATCTCAGAACTGTCCCGATAACGGTCGAAAATGTCATCGAGCATAAGAGAATCGAAGGGAAATTGCACTTGTTATCAGGTGCTATTATGAGCACCGAGGATAGTGTCTATATTACCGATATGGAGGACGAAATTATCTTCGTCAACAAGGCGTTCCTTGAAACTTACGGGTATAAAGAGGAAGAAATTCTTGGACAATACAGCAATGTCCTGTGGATCGGGAAACCTCAAAGCGGCAAAACCAGAAGTGTCTTTCAAAGTCGAACTGTCGGAAGCACTTGGGAAGTCGGGTTTTACCATAAACGAAAAAATGGAAGCATATTTCCGGTTTCCCTGTCAAGGTCAATCATAAAAGACATGAGGGGCGATGACGTCGCTGTTGTTGCTGTGGCTCACGATATTTCCGAACGTATTCTTGTAGAAGATGAGCTCAGAACCGAAAATCTAAAATTAGGTAGACAAAATCAGCTGAAAAGCGAGATGGCTGTTATAATTTTAGAGGCATTGAGGACATCTTTTGGAAAGGAGAACGTTAGCAAAACCCAAGGGCTGATTGATGACTTTCTTAATATTTCAAAAATCGAAGCAGGCAGAATAAACTTAAGGCTGAGCGATTTCGATCTCCGCGCTGTTGTTTCAGAAGTTTTAGAAGCTAGGTCTTCCCTGGTATCTGAGAAAAATATTAAACTTGAAAGTTTTATTCCTGAATCTGGGTTGATTGTTAATGCAGACCGCAAAGGGGTAAAAAGGGTTTTAGATAGTCTTGTTAACAATGCGATAAAGTCTGTTCCCACGGGGGGCCATATTAATATCCTGGTAAAAGAGGCTGATGATAGAATTCGAATAGAAGTGCAAAATGATGGGCCGCCTGTGGACAGCAGTGCGGCGCACAGGCTTTTCAATCACTTCACTGTGATTAAAGAACAGGTCGCAAAACTGACATCATCAGAGGGCAAAGATGAAGGTTCGCTGGCGAGCAGTTGTGATTTACTTCTACAAGCTTTGTCCTTACCAATAGCTAAAGTGCTGGTGGAATTACACGGTGGGCGTTTGTGGATTGAAAGCAAGCAAGAGGGAGGAAACTGCTTCTGTTTCACGTTGCAGAAGGAGGCTTCTATGAATGTGGCTCCGAAAAAAAAGGTAAAATAATACATTTGCTCGCCGTGCGACCCAGCTTCGCCGGCAGCGGGAGCTCGTTACAGCAGGCAGACCGTAGCAAAAACAGAAAAACTCGTACTTTGTAGTGACCCGTTCTCCGCAGTAGCTTTGCTACGGAGGGTGGAAGCGCCCCTAATAGGAGTGCTGAGAGATTGCGGACATAGTCTTGGGGGCTTTTTACGGAGAACAACACGAATGATGTGATTTATAATCAGATGTGCTACGCCGGAGATGCTTTTATAAAAAGACTGAGAAGTGAATGGCTCGTACTTCGCAGCGAAGCACCCCTCAGGGGAGTAGTATAAAAATGAAAATAGGGCAAAAACTAACTTTGGCATTTTTAGGCGTTGCTCTGTTAATCGGAGTTGCAGGGTATGTCTCTCTTAACACAGGCCAAGAAGCATTGCAGGAATCTATCGGTGAAAGCTCCGTATCTTTAGTTGCTGGAATTTTAAGTAATATTGATAGGGCCATTTACAATAAGATTGAAGAATTTCAAATTTATGCTGAAAATTCGGAAGTTCAAAAAGTTACTAAAGAATCGAATGAGGAATTTGAAAAGTTAGATGACATCCAACGTTTTATTGAACGAAAGGACAGAGAATGGACGTCTGTACCCCAAAAAACCGTAACTGATTTTATGCGGGAATCAGCAAACAATGAGCCGGCAAAGGAGTTAAAACGGCGACTGAAATTCTATGAAGAAAAATATGGCTACAGGGTTTTCGGGGAGGTTTTTATAACAAATAAATATGGAGCAAACGTTGCCCAAACTGGAAAAGCCACAGATTATTACCAGGCGGATGAACAATGGTGGCAAATTACAAAGAAAGACGGCTTGTATGTAGCAGATGTTCAATATGATAAAAGCGCTGATGTTTATTCTACCGACATCGGAATAAGAATTGACGATGAAGATGGAAATTTTGCAGGTGTAATAAAGGCCGTTCTGAACATTGAAGGTGTTATTGACATAATGAAAAAGGCGAAGGGAACTTCGCCGTATGAGACTACAGGGCTTAAGTTGTTCGATGCGAAAGGGAGAATGATTTTTAGTACAGAAGGGGATATCCAATCTTTTGAAGATGTGCTCGATGGAAAAATTTGTGGGCATATAACAGGAAATGTGGGACATATATTAAAAATAGGGGAGCTGGGTGAGGGGAAAGAACTGTTTGCCTATGCTTATTCAAAAGGATATAGAGATTATAAACCTTTAGGATGGGTATTAGCGATAGAGTACGAAACAGAAGAGATATTTGCTCCTGTTGCTGAATTAAAAAACATAATGTTGATTGTTTCCCTTACCATAACAATGGTTGCTGTTCTAATTGGTTTGTCTGTCTCTCGTACCATTTCAAAACCAATAAAAAAGCTTAGGAATGCAGCGGTTGAGCTAAGCAAAGGTAAATTCGACGCAACAATAGAAATTAAATCAGAGGATGAGATTGGCGAACTGGCAAATTCATTCAGCAGGATGACCTGGCACTTGAAGAAGATGGTAGATAATCTCAACGGTGAGGTTGCGGAACGCAAGAGGGCAGAAGAAACACTGCGGGGAAGTGAAAATAAGTATAGGACGCTTCTTAAAAATATCCCACAAAAAATATTTTATAAGGATTTAAATTCAGTTTATGTTTTGTGCAACGAAAGTTACGCTAAAGACTTAGGAATAGAACCTGTCCAAATTAGGGGAGCAACAGATTATAGTTTCTATCCCAAAGATTTAGCTGATAAGTACGTAGCAGACGACAAAAGAATAATACAGTCTGGTAAATCGGAAGTGATGGAAGAAAAATATGTAAAGGATGGTCAGGGGTATGTTGTCCAAACGTGTAAATCACCTGTAAAAGATGAGCGTGGGAATGTCATTGGTGTTTTTGGCATCTTCTGGGACATAACCGAAAGCAAAAAGGCCGAATATGCGATGGAAAAGCTGAACAAAGACCTGGAATTAACCATACAGAGTTTAAATCGGTCGAACAAGGAGCTTCAGGAGTTTGCCTACATAGCAGCCCACGACTTAAAAGCACCATTGCGAGCAGTAGGGACTCTGGCAGATTGGTTATCAACGGATTATAGTGATAAGTTTGATGAGCAAGGTAAAGAAAAAGTTGAGCTGCTTGTGGGAAGGGCAAAGCGAATAGATAGACTAATTGATAGTATTCTGAAGTACTCCGAGGTTGGAAACATCGGGCAAAAAAAGCAAAAAGTGGATTTGAACCTGTTGTTATCAAAAATAATTTATAAAATCAAGCCGCCTGACAACATTGAAATAACCATTGAGAACAAATTGCCCACCATAATGTGTGACAAAAAACGGATTGTACAGGTATTTCACAATCTGCTGAGCAACGCTGTGAGATATATGGACAAACCGAAAGGTCAAATTAAAGTCGGCTGTAGCGAAGAGAACGGTTTCTGGAAGTTCAGTGTATCGGATAATGGGCATGGAATTGAACAGAAATATTTTGAAAAGATATTCAAGATTTTCCAGACGCTTTCGACTCGCGATGAAGTCGAAGCTGTTGGTATTGGGCTTTCACTGGCAAAGAAAATCGTGGAGTTATATGGCGGAAGGATTTGGGTTCACTCAGAGCCGGGGCAAGGAAGCACATTCTATTTCACATTACCAAAGCAAGAAATGAGGGTTAAAGATGAGCTATGCGAAGCCAATACTGCTTGTTGAAAATGACAACGTCGATGCGATGACAGTCGAGCGGGCGCTTAAGGATTTGAAGGTTTTAAATCCGTTGGTTCATTCAAGCAACGGCAGAGAAGCTCTGGAGTATTTAGGAGATGAGAATAATAAACGGCCATGCGTTGTTCTTTTAGACCTGGATATGCCGGAAACAAACGGGGTCGAATTCCTGAAAACTGTCAAGGCCAACGAGAAATTAAAACTTATTCCCGTTATTATTTTAACTGTTTCGTCAGATGAACAAGATATTATCCAAACCTTCAACTTGGGTGTATGCGGTTATATTGTTAAACCCGTTGATTATTGGAAGTTTGTTGAGGCAATCAGGACACTTGCTATGTATTGGACCCTGAGCGAATTACCGGAGGGAGAATGAAATACCAATTTATAGTGAGGGCTTCGACTGAGCTGAGCGGAGTCGAACAGGTCGAACCTATTACCCTATCATCTCAAGGGTTGCTAAAGCAATAAATCTATCATCAACGATTTCAAAAATCCTGTCAAGGCCGGTTACTGCAAAAACTCCTTTAATTGTGGAATCAAGCCCGCAAAGAATAAGCCGGTGCCTGCAATCGGCTAAAGGCTTGTGAATATTGAGCAGCTTTGAGAGATTCGAAGAAGTTACAATATCCACGCCTGAAAAATCAATTACAACGTCATAGTTATCTTTATCATACACAATTTCGGCAACGGCATCAAGCTCATCGCTCATTTCCGGCTCTTTGGATAAATCCACAAGAATGATATTCTCGGACCATGGTTGGATGCCCATTCTAAATTCCCTTTCATTTTTCGTAGTACTGCTGCCATAAGGCATTGGCTATGCCATGCCATAGGCAGGCTAAGTCCAGTAGAATGAATCGACATAAGCTTGAGGTAAGTTAAGTAAAAACGTGATTGTACCACGGCCATCTTGGCCGTGATACGTTTTTTTGCTTGACGTTACCCAAACTTTATATATAGTGCTGTTTTTTTATTGTCGCCGACGCTCCATAGCTATGGCGACGGAGCGCTATACTAAGGAGAAAAATTATGAAGAAGGGAATTTTACTGATTATTTTAGTTTTGTTATTTGTTGTAGCGAACCCTGTCTTGGGCAAGGCCGTCGGTCAGACTTCGCCCAGACGAGAAGGAGTGGCTCAAGCCGAGCAGTGCAAGCCGTCAGGCCACGGCGTGCCCGCTTCGACGAGTCAGCGAGGCGAGCCTGCCGAGCCAAGGAAGATTGGGGTTAGTTTTGAGATAATCTATCTGAGCAAATGGCTCAGCAAAGGAGCTGAGGCCTATGGGCAGCAGGGGGCTTTATTTAAGACTATCGACCTTGACTTCTATGGTACTGGGTTCGGTGTCAAAGTTACCCACCGCAACGCTACGTCAAGTGGCTACGTTGACAAGCAAAGATTTGATTATAGGCCATATTATAAAGGCCGGCTTTTTGAAAATAAGTCTTACGCCACAAATTTTGATATTAGTGCCGGCTACGAACACTACCCGGGCTTGGCACGAAACGTAGCTAACACGACCTGGGAGTGGATATTTGCCTTTTCCTGGCCGAATATTTTGCCGAAAGGTTTTGTACCCGGCTATATTGCTCATTATGAATATCCGGCAGGCAGCAATTATCGTCATAGCGGCATTACCGGCTGGGTTCATCGTTTTCGGCTGAGCTATGACCTGAATACGCCGCAGCTACCCCTGCCACTAAAACTTTCCTCAGAAATCGCCTATACAGACGGTTTAGGCGGTAAAGCCCACGATTGGTCGTATGCTAACTTTGGTATTTCGACGAAGCTGAAAGTCTGCGAAAACCTTACGTTTGTACCAGCTTTATACCAGCAAATCACTATGGATGATTCTATTAGCAAACGCAGGGATATAACATATTGCACTTTGAGTATGAAATATAAATTCTAAGCCAATTGTTCCGGTCGACTTTTACGAGCAATTTCATAACGTGCTTCTTTCTTCTTGGACCGAATAAAAGCCCTTGAGGTAAAATAAATATTAATCACACATAGAGGAAAAAGTTGTGGACGGAGAAAGGAAAGCGATTGATTCCCTTATGAGTTAGAAATGGGCATTTTGTTGTTACCTGCAATTAAGACAAACGCTTAAGAAGAATCCTACTGTCAGCCACCACACATCCTTTTCCTTCGGGATATACAATAAGTGGATTGATATCCAGCTCGGCTATCTCAGGATTTTCAGCAACCAGTTGTGAAAGCCGAAGAACGCAATCTTTGATAGCATCGATATCACAGGGTGGTGCGCCACGGACTCCCTTGAGAATGCTGTATGCCTTGATGGTTCTTATCATAATCTCTGCGCTGATTTCCCACATCGGGGCTAATCGAAAAGTCACATCCTTCATAGCCTCCACAAATGTCCCACCAAGGCCAAACATACAGATCGGACCAAACTTCAAGTCCCTGACGGCACCGAGGATAACCTCTACTCCGCCCCTGGCCATCCTCTCCATAATAACACCATCTATTTTTGCTGATGGTTTAAACTTCTTTGCATGTACAATAATATCTTCAAAGGCCTTTCGTGCCTCCTCTTTGGTCTTGATTTTCAGCCGAACCCCTCCCGCATCAAATTTATGCACAATATCAGGAGAAGAAATCTTCATAGCAACTGGAAAGACAATTTCATCCGCTGCTTCATCTACTTGGGAAGAATCTTTAATCAAAATACTTTTTAAAACAGGAAACCCATAACATTGAAGGATTTCATTTGCCTCTCTTTCGCACATATAATATCTGTCCCTGTTGGCAAGCTTCCTTTTTATAACCGCGGCAGCAGTGTCTCGGTCCGCAGCTACTTTTCGTACCTGTCTTCTCTCAAGAATCAGCAGGTTGCCATAAAACGCCATCGCCGCCATTGACCTGACTGCAGCTTCAGGAAAAGAGTAATTGGGGATACCGTTTTTTTCCAGATATTTGATACCCTCAGAAACATCGACAATTCCCATAAATGAGCACAATACCGGTTTATCAATATCTTTTGCCACGTGTGGGACTATCTCCGCCGTCTCAATGATATCGGTCATTGCTTGAGGGGTGAGTATGACAATGGCACCGTCCACGCCCTCATCTTTCAGAACGTGACGGATGGCCGCCTCGTAACGCTCGTGAGTGGCATCTCCAATCACATCCACCGGATTCTCAATATTCGCTGTTGGGGGAAGCTCCTTTCTTAACTTCTGTTTTGTTTCTTCTGAGAAAGTAGCCATTTTTAGGTTGTGCCGAATCGCAGCATCGGTAGCCATAATGCCGGGACCGCCGGCGTTGGTGATAATAGCTATACGGTTGCCTTTTGGTATTGGCTGTTTGGAGAAAGCAATAGCACGATTAAAAAGTTCAGCTACACCCTCGACTCTTAAGATACCGCTTTGGTAAAAAATAGCGTCATAGGCATCGTTAGATCCAACCAAAGCACCAGTGTGAGAGGCGGCAGCACGAGCGCCCTCAGCAGAACGGCCTGATTTTACAGCCAGTATAGGTTTGTGGGCCTGCCAGGTGATTTCCCTCGCCGTTTCAAGGAACTCCCGACCGTTGGTAATGTCTTCCAGATACATCAGAATCACATCCGTATCCGGGTCATCTCTGAGATAACGCAAAAGGTCTATCTCGTTTACATCGGCTTTATTACCAAAGCTAACGAATTTGGAGAACCCGATGTTCCTACCTTCTGCATAATCAAGCACCGCAGTACAAAGAGCACCCGACTGTGAAATGAAAGCAATGTTTCCGGCTTTCGGCATCTTCGTTGCGAAACTTGCGTTCATCCTAACATTTTCATTATTGTTGATGACACCGAGACAGTTGGGTCCCACCAGGCGGATACCGTATTTCGCAATCACTTCTTTTACGCGATTCTCTAATTCTACTCCGTGGCCCCCTACTTCCTTAAATCCGGCACTGACGACAATTGCTCCTTTGACCTGCTTTTGGCCGGCCTCTTCCAGTATAGAGCAAACCCTTTCAGCCGGAACAATGATAATAGTTAAGTCCACTTCATCGGGAATGTCCATCAATTTTGGATAGGCCTTGACACTTTGCACAGATTTCCGATTGGGATTGACCGGATAAAGAACCCCCTGAAAACCAGCGGTAAGGATATTTCGAAACACTGCCGACCCTACGCTATTAGGCCGGTTGGTAGCACCCACCACCGCAATTGAACGTGGGTTCATAATGAATTCTATATTATTCTTCGTCATAACAACCTCGTAGTAAGTACACCTGTGTTATCTAAAAGATGATAATCTTTAATAAATCAATGGTCAAGACTTTACTCAAAAGACGGCAAAGCAATATGCAATTTGGGAAATGGGTGAGCCGGATACGCGGAAATTTCGTCCATTTGGTCTTGTTTTGTATATACATTTCAGAAAATCAGAGGCCGTGGATTGGAAATACCTTTAGTTTAATTGCATCTATTGTGGCCTCCACTGTGGGCATCACCGCATTTTGTTGTTGGTCGGTTATTACCAGAGTTCTGTCTCTTAATCCACCTTGCCGGTCTGTACTGTCTAAAAAGACGTTCTTGATGGCAGGACTGTCCATATTAGCACCACACAAAACACTCCAGGCAAGCGCCCAGGCCCGTACGGTATTTTCAATGTTGTATCCGCCGCCACCGACCATAAGGATGGGCTTTTGAAAACTTAAAAGATGATTTATGACTTCGGCATAAACATTATTTGTCAGATGTAAATGTGCGAGCGGGTCGCCTGCGAGGGCATCGGTTCCTGATTGAAGGACGAATACATCAGGTTTGAATGAGCCGATTAATGGCAAAGCTATTGTCTCAAATGCCTTCATATACGCCTCATCGTAAGTTCCAATCGGAAGCGGTACATTTACGCAGTAGCCCTTTCCCTTGCCCTCACCAATTTCATTTGTAAATCCTGTCCCTGGAAATAGCACTCTCGGGTTTTCATGAAACGATATGGTCATCACATCGCAGCGGTCGTAAAATGCGTACGCGACGCCGTCTCCGTGATGGACGTCCACATCGAGATATAAAACCCGCTTTTCCTGCTCAGCCAGCAATAGGCAACCAAGGGCCATATCATTGATATAGCAAAAGCCGGATGCCCGTTCAGGCCCTGCGTGATGAAGCCCGCCGGATGGGTTAAAAACCGCATCGGCTTCATTGGCTAAAATGAGTTTCGCCCCGACTAATGTTCCGCCGGCTGCCAGGACTGAATACTCATACATCCCCTTGAAAACAGGACAATCCGATGTCCCTATCCCCATACTGAGCGCTTCACTGCCCCAGTGTTTACCGGAAGCGGTTTTTAGTGCATGAAGGTAACGGGCTGAGTGAAACTTTTTCAGCTCTAACCGTGTAGCAGGTATAGGCGGTACTTCACTTCTGCCGTCACCCGACAGAAGGCCAAGCGAATTAACTATCTCTCGTACTTTTTGTGCGCGAATTGTATTAAAAGGGTGTTCCGGCGGATAACGATATTTTTCCAGTTCTTTTGAATATATAAAAGCTGCTTTTCTCATCGCCAAGGACCTATTCTTCTTTTTTTATTAAATCGTATGTAATGTTATAGACCTCACCGTCGAACTCGGTATTGACTTTATAGCCGTAGTTGTGAAAACAGCCGGCGTTAGCTTATTATTCGGCAATACTTTTTCACTTTTATTTGTCAGACCTTCATACCTGACTTTTCTTCTCTGGTGAGATGCACCAACAATTGCAGCAGATTTGGGATTGAAAAAGCTTTCAAAATCAATAACAGTCGGTACTCCTTTCCATGCCAACACAATTACCCATAAAACAGGTATTTTATTCTACAGTGTGTACAATTGCAATGCTTTTTGCAATAAGCGCTCTGGGATTTGATAAGGAGGGCTCATTTATTTGTACCGACTAAATAAGCAATTATGGTTCTGAACTCACTTCAAAATTTTTATGATCGTGGATTGCCCCAAAGCTATGGTAAATGCGGTGATTGCGCTCCTCGGCTTAGAGCGAGTTGAATTGTCGTAAGCTGCTTTAATAAAAGTCCTTAAATTTTCTTACTTGCTCGTCAACTACTTTGTAATATCTCCTGGTCCCTTCTTTTCTGCCTTTAATGATACCCGCATTTTTCAATATCCTAAGATGCTGAGAAGTCATAGGTTGAGGTAATCCTAATGCCTTTTGGATCTGGCTGACATTACATTCGTCCTTGAGAAGGCCAGCCACGATTTTCAATCGCGCTGGATGAGCCAGGGCTTTAAAAGTTTCGCTGATTTTTTCGTAGTTCACTCCCAATACCAAACCCCAATATTCGGTTTTCGATGATAATTTAAGCTTTTACTCGGTCATCTTTATTGTGCATAAGAGTCTTGGTGACTATCGTGGAGAGTTTTGCGCAGCGGCATTTGCCGGCTTTTCAATAGCCCACGTATCCACGGTGTTCGTACTTTTGTCAAAGAATATCCTTGATTGTGATGGAAGCAATGTATCTTGCGTCCTTCTATGTGATTCCATAGCTTTATTCCCTAAGTTTAACTGTACATAGACGAACCAGTCATTAAGACCCTAAACTAGGTCGGAGAGCTTTAAGGCTTCGAGCCTGTTTGTAACATAGTCTCGTATCTCCTTCATTATTTTGATGATTTTTTTCTCTTTGGACAAAGGGGTAGATGAGAAAAAGTACTTGCTTACAGATTCTGTAGGTGCTAAAGCACCATCCATTAATCGTATTATTTCCGCAATATTTATTTTGGATGCGGGCTTTGCTAATTTGTAGCCGCCACTAATACCTCTTCTGGTTTTTACATAGCGGTTTTGCCGCAGGATCGAAAAAAGAAGTTCCATATATTTCTTGGGAACATCGCACTTTGAGCGAATCTCTTCTATTTTCATAAAACCTTTATTCTCATTGCGGGCCATGTAAATAAGCGCCAACAATGAGTATTCACTTTTTGTAGTCAGCTTCATTAAAATCCTCTATTCTATCTTGTCTATATACATTGTAGACAATAATCCTTCTTTCGTCAACACGAATTTCATTTTTTTACGTTTTAACCTGCACTTCTACAGGCCCGTTTTCCGAGCTTTCTGCTCAACGACAAGCAATGAACTGTATAAGCGGTGTACTACATCTTAAACACTGACCATGACCCTCGGCTCCTAAAGATGGTGGAATTGGAAAGATTAGGAAATAAGTTATCTATATATGTTCTTACCTGCACACTCATTTTCTCAGTTCCGGTATATCCGGCTCGATGTGGATAGTTATATTAACCGGACGAGTTAATTGCTGGTGCAGAGCATTTTCCAGACTATCGGCTATTTCGTGAGCAGCGGCTATGTTCAAATCCGGGTCAACGAGGATATGCAGGTCCAGAAAGACTTCTCTGCCGACCGTGCGGGTTCGCAGCCGATGCCACTGGCGGATTGAAGAATTGGCGTTGATTATAGCCCTTATATGCTCAATTGTGTCATCATCGACCGCACCCTCCGTCAACTCACGCAGGGAATCACCGATTATCCTGACTCCCACCAGGATAATCATCAGACCGACTGCAATAGCGGCAACATGGTCTCCATGGCCAAAGCCGAGTTCCAGTAATACGAATCCTATCACAACAGCTACCGAGCTTAAAGCATCGCTGCGATGATGCCAGGCATTGGCATAAAGTGCGCTGCTGTGAGATTTTATAGCCACTTTTTGAGTTGCTCTGTAGAGCCATTCTTTGGAAACTATCGAGATTATTGCTGCTACAAGAACTGCAAACCGGGGTGTGGTAGTTTCATCTTTGGCTATGGCTATGGTGGCATAGTACGTCATTGCTGCGCCTACAACGATTAAAACCATCGCAACCAACCCTGTGGAGAAAGTTTCAGCTCGCCCGTGGCCGTATTGATGGTTTTGGTCGGGTGCTTTCGAGCCCAGGCGAATGCCAAGCAGCACCGCCGCATCGGTAGCTAAATCCGAGAGAGAGTGAATCCCGTCAGCTATCAGTGCTAAAGAACTGCTCAATACACCAATTGTTATCTTGATAGCTGCCAGGAGAATATTTACTCCAGCTCCAAGATATGTAATCGATTTTATTTGTTTACTGGATGTTTTTAGTTTGTCGCTGTTCATTAGTGTGCCGATACTTTAGTGCGTATTGCCGTTACCGCTTCGATATATTTTTGAGCGGCATTAGAGTCTTTTGCCTCGACTATTAGCCGCATAACGGGCTCGGTATTACTGGTTCTCAAGTGCAGCCAGCCATCTTCAAAATCGAATCTACAGCCGTCAGTGGTATTAACCTTCGCCTCAGAGAATGTTTGCTTTGCTGAGTTCAGAATTTGCTGGGCCTGCGATGAATCAACGGCAAATTTGTCCTTAATAGTATAGTAGCCATCCATTTCGCCGACCAGCTGGCTTATTGTTTTTCCCGTCTCAGCCATCAATTGCAATACAAGTGCGATTCCAACGAGACTGTCGCGGACAGGCCCGACTCGCAAATCAATCACACCGCCATTGCCTTCACCTCCGATAATACAATCGTTTTTTATCATTGCTTCGGCAACATTGGCCTCGCCAACAGCGGTGCGGATAACCTGACTATCGGCTTTTGCAGCAATATCATCAATCATTCTTGATGTTGAGAGGTTCGTTGCGGCCTTGCCGCTCTTTTTGCTGAAGATATATTTAGCAGCCAGTGCCAGCGTGTATTCTTCTCCGATATATGTCCCATTTTCATCGACAATTGCCAATCTGTCGGCGTCGGGGTCCTGAGCAAAGCCGATATCGGCTTCTTTAGCTTTTACCACTTCGCAAAGCCCCTTTAAATTCTCTGCGGTTGGTTCAGGTATATGAGCGAAGATGCCTGTAGGTTCGCCATTTATCGCGATAACTTCACAGCTAAATTCAGCCAGCAGCTTTTTTGTGACCCGTCCTCCCGCACCATTAACGCTGTCCAGAACAACCTTGAATTCTTTTGCTGCTATTGCCTCTTTGTCAGCTATCGCTAAAACCTTTGTGATGTGAGTACCATCGGTCTGCTCATTAGAAGTTACTTGGCCGTAACTCGGTGAATCGACGAGAGTGAAATGTTTCTCTGAAAAAAGCTTCTTGATTTGTTCTGCTTTATCGACTGGCGGTGCGATACCATTGCCGAGCAGCAGTTTTATCCCATTATACTGAGCTGGATTATGCGAAGCAGTGATGACCACTCCGCCATCACAGCCTAATTCTCTCACGCAAATCCCCACGCCAGGTGTGGTTACAACTCCTAAATTAATCACCCCGATTCCGACGCTGCATAATCCTTCCGTTACAGCCGATTTTAGCATCTGTCCGCTTGACCTGGAATCCTGACCGAGGCAAACGGATAACCTTTTCGAACCTTTGTTACTTTCTTTTAGGAATGTACCGAATGCCCGACCGTAGTCAGTGGCAATAGAGCCGGTAAGATTTTCACCAACAATACCTCTCATACCACTGATACTTATTATCAATTTCTCAGCCATGGCGGAGACCCTGCTTAATGTTCATTTGGTGAGTATCGGGAATCAATCCAGCCTGCAGACGTAAATCTCGTTTACGAACTCAAGTTTGCTGATTTCTTCGAGTGCGTTTGCATCTGGTTCTTTGTCGAGACTGACAGCAAGTATAGCTTTTTGTTCAGCCGGTTTTTGTCCTACACCCATTGTGCAGATGTTAATGTTATGTTTACCGCAGACTGTCCCGACGACGCCGATGACACCGGGTTTATCATCGTTATAGATAACCAATACCGTTCCCTGCGGCGTCATTTCTACGTTGAAGCCGTCGATTTCGATAATACGCGGCAAAATCCCGCCGAAAACCGAGCCGGTTACTGTACGCGTAACCTTATCGGTAACGACCTTGGCGCTGAAACTTGCAGCCACATCTTTGGCCTCTGTATTTTTCGTCTCATCGATGCTTATACCGCGTTCCTTGGCCAGAACGGAAACATTGACCATATTCAGTGGCATATCAAAATGCCTTTGTAACAGGCCAATCGCAAAGGCGAGAGTAATCGGCTCGACAGCCAGTTCAGCAATCGAGCCTCGATACTGTACATCAACATCCTTGATATGACCTTGTATAGTAGTGCTGACAAGAGTTCCTATTCGCTGTGCAAGTTTGGCATATTGCTCTATGATTGGCGGCACTGCTCCGGTAGTAGATGGTGCGTTGAGAGCATTTCTGACCGGGCCTCCTTTAAGAGCGTCTACAAGTATTTGGGCCGCTTCGACAGCAACTTCAATTTGGGCTTCTTCTGTACTGGCTCCTAAATGTGGTGTAACAAGGCAATTTTCAAGTTCTTTGAAGCGGGTGTTCTCAGGCGGCTCTTTGGGAAAAACGTCAAGCGCAGCTCCTGCAATCCGATTTTCCACAAGTGCGTCGTAAAGGGCGTCTTCGTTGATAATCCCGCCCCGTGCGCAGTTAATAAGCCGAACAGTGGGTTTCATCATCTTAATTTGTTCAGCACCAATCATATTCAGTGTCTGCTCATTTCTCGGTACATGGACACTGATGTAATCGGCTTGTTGGAAAGTTTTCTCTAAGCTGTCGCTTATTTCGACGCCGATTTTTTCCGCATCGGGGGGCGCAGCAAGCGGGTCATAGCCGACTATTTTCATATTGAACCCTCTTGCCATTTTTGCCACGGCCATACCGATTCTGCCTAATCCTATCAATCCAAGGACCTTGTTATTTAGCTGGTTGCCCATATATTTTTTCCTGTCCCAGGCACCGGCTTTCAAGCTGTTGCAGGCGGGCACAACATTTCGGCTCATCGCGAGTATCAAAGCCATTG
>CAZOQJ010000049.1:0-15538 GCA_964581905.1 uncultured Pirellulales bacterium | reverse complement strand
ACATCCTTAATAATTTGAAAATCCAGCGTAGCTGCCTCGTGACGGTCAGCGATTACGATGGCAACCTTTACAAATCAACTAAAAATATTCCGAAAGTTTCCGTACTACCCGTCTCTGAATTGAACGCCGGCGATATCTGCAGCTATTATAAAATGCTGTTTACCAAAGAGGCGATGATGGCTTTTTTGAACAGAAACCAGCCGGATGAGAGTCAATAGGTATTAATGTGGACGATTATAACGTGATAATTCGGCCTTTAATTACAGAGCAGGGTACGCACCTTGCCAGCACCAAAGGTGCATATTCCTTTGAGGTAAATAAAAAAGCCAATAAAGTACAAATAAAAAAGGCGGTGGAGGCACTATATAACGTTAAAGTGGATAAAGTAAGAACAGCTAACCGCAAAGGCAAACATCGCCGCAGAGGAAAAACGTTTGGCACTACAGCAAGCTGGAAAAAGGCCGTTGTGTATTTGGGGCCGGATTATCATATAGATTTGTTCTAAATACGAGATATAAATTATGGGTATTCGAGTTTATAAACCAACAAGCGCCGGACGCAGAAACAGCTCGGTGAACGATTACGCTGAACTGACGACCAACAAACCCGAGAAGTCACTGTGCAAACGTATAAAGAAAACCGGCGGAAGAAATTACCAAGGCGTCATTACCACAAGGCACAGAGGTGGTGGGGCAAGAAAAATTTATCGTATTATCGACTTTAAACGCAATAAAGACAATGTCCCCGCAAAAGTGGCGACGATTGAATACGACCCTAACAGAAATTGTTTTATATCGCTGCTGCACTATGCGGACGGCGAAAAAAGATATATATTAGCACCATTAGGCATCAAGGTCGGAGACCATGTAGAAAGTGGTGACTGGTGTGAACCCAAAATTGGCAATGCAATGCCTCTGGAAGCAATACCAGCCGGCATTGAGATTCATAATATCGAAATGACCGCCGGCCAGGGTGGGAAACTGGTAAGAAGCGCCGGTATTGCTGCAAAAATTATGGCAAAAGAAGGGAATTGGGTTACCATCATTCTGCCAAGCGGTGAAATGCGAACGCTTCGCAAAGAGTGCCGTGCGACTATTGGCCGGCTCAGTAATCCCGATTACCAGAATATTACGCTTGGCAAGGCGGGACGAAAACGGCATATGGGTCGCAGGCCGCATGTAAGAGGCGTAGCGATGAATCCCGTGGCTCATCCGCTGGGTGGCGGCGAAGGTCACCGGCATGGCGGCCGGCACCCCTGCTCGCCCACCGGCGTACTGGCAAAAGGTGGAAAAACAAGAAACCCCAGAAATACAAGTAATAAGAGGATTATTCGAAGAAGGAAAAGTAAACGACACAAACAGTTAGCTCTATAATTTAGTTGCGTGTCGACCTATAAAACGCACGCAATACGAGATGAAGAATGGGAAGATCTCTTAAAAAAGGACCGTATATTGATGAGAAGCTATTTGTGAAAGTTAACAAGCAAATTGCTTCCGGCTCTAAAGAACCAATAAAAACGTGGGCAAGAAGAAGTACAATTGTACCAGAATTCGTTGGATTCACATTTCTGGTCCACAATGGTAAGATATTTAACAAGGTTTTTATCACCGAGGATATGGTAGGACATAAACTGGGTGAGTTTTCACTAACACGAACCTTTAGAGGCCATTCGAGCAAGAAAATAAAAGCACCATAATTATAAAGTGTATCTATAGTCCTACAAAAGGAAGATTCAGAATACGAGCTACGAGATATGTTAAGCACTAATAAGTTAAAAGAGCTTTGCCAGCAGCGTCAAATAGGCCCAGAGGGGTTGGCCAGCCATCTTGTCAGAGGAGGTCTTGATGAGAGGCAAGCATCCACGGCTGCTAAAAACTGGCTAAGAGGCCTTTTTAAGCCCAAGCCGCGAAGAGAAGATATCCATCACCTTTCCGCTGCTTTATCAGTCCAAGAGAATGATTTGGCCGACTGGCGCAGCTCCTATCGCTTCGCACCAATCTCGGCTCGCAAGGCCAGATTAGTTACACAATTGATAGCCGGACGGAATGTTCAGGATGCGATGGACATCTTAAAGTTCACAAAAAAACGCGCCGCAACGATGATTGACAAGGTTTTAAGGGCTGCCGTTGCAGACGCTGATGAGCAACAGGCTAACGTTGATAGTCTCTACGTGAACTGTGCCCGTGTTGATGATGCAGGAAATCGCATTGGTACGAAAAGATGGATAGCGAAAGACAGAGGTAGAGCGCATCCTATCAACAAAAAGGCCTGTCATATATATATAACAGTGACACAAGTGTGAGAATAACAATAAAAATAACAAAAGTAAGTAAAATCGAAGCATGAGATTATGGGTCAAAAAACATCACCAATAGGTTTTAGGACCGGGATAACGCTTGGTTGGCAGAGCACATGGTTTGCTCCAAAGGCCAAGTACGGCAATCTTCTTGTCGAGGACCAGAAGATTCGTCAGTATGTTGACGGAAAATTCAACCGCAGTATGCCCAAAGGGGCGGTGGCAAAGGTTGAGATAGTCAGGACTCGCAACGAAATAAAGGTCACACTCCACAGTGCTCGGCCAGGCGTGGTCATCGGTCCCAGAGGCGGCGAAGTTGACAAGCTGCGAGAAGAGCTTGAAGAACTGACAGACCAAAAGGTAGCTATTAATGTTATTGAGATAAAAGAGCCGGACCTCAACGCTACTCTGGTGGCTGAAGCAATCGCCGAGCAATTGAGCAAACGCGCTTCATTTAGACGTACTATGAAGCAGCGTTGCGAATCAGCAATGAATGCCGGTGCAAAAGGAGTCAAGATAATCTGTTCCGGACGGCTGGCAGGCTCAGAAATGGCACGCAGGGAAACACAGAAGCTTGGTAGTATTCCGCTGCATACACTTGATGCCAATGTAGATTACGCCACAGCAACATCAAGAACAACCTACGGAGCAATTGGTGTTAAAGTTTGGATTTACAAAGGCAAATTCGGTGAAGTAACTGAGCAAGCTCCACGTCGCCGACGCCGCCCGCCAACAAGACGTATTAGGTCAGAGCGCAGAGCAGGTGCCGTGACTAATGCTGTGCCAGCACAAGGTAGCAAAAGCACCAGCAGAGCCGACGTGGTTGCCCTGCCGACAGAGGCTGACACTAAAAAGCAAACAACTACGGAGCAAAACAGCTCTAACACAGAAAACGAGACAAAAAAAGAAAACTAAAGTACCGAACGTTATACACTTTTTCCAAGGGTCTAAAAAATGGCAACGATGCCAAAAAGAGTTAAATACCGTAAGAGCCAACGCGGCAGAATGAAAGGCAACGCCACCAGAAGTAATTTTGTGGCGTTTGGTGATTATGGCCTGCAGGCCCTGGAAAAGAGCTGGATTACCGCCAAGAACATTGAAGCTGGTCGAGTAGCAGCAACTCATTTTCTGCACCGCGAAGGCAGAGTCTACATCAGGATTTTTCCGCATAAGCCGGTAAGCAAAAAGCCGCTGGAAACACGGATGGGAAAAGGCAAGGGTGAACCGGAATTCTGGGTCGCCAGAGTCAAGCCAGGCCAGATATGCTTCGAGATAGGCGGTGTGAGCGAAGATGTGGCAAAGCGGGCATTGGTCAGAGTTGCTCATAAAATGCCAATCAAGTGCAGGTTAGTCAGGCGAAGACATTTACTGTAACTCGTCTCGGCGAAGGCGCTGATATGGTAACAGAAAGTAAAGAGACGCCGAGCCGTAGCCGAAAAGGAAAGTTTGCGAATGAAAGCGCAGCAATACCGTGAGATGAGTCCGGATGAATTAGAAGGCAAGCTGCAGGAACTCCAGCGGCAGTTGTTCGAGCTGCGCTCACAGGCGGTTACAGAAAAACTTGAAAATTCCAAAGCCGTAGCTAATGTCAAGCACGACATTGCCCGGCTCAAAACCATAATTCGTCAAGGACGGTGACGTGCCGTCTTAGACAATTGACGATTGGAAACCGAATATGCAGGACCAAAAGCTAAAAACTCAAACTTGTGTGGTAATAAGCAGAAGCGGTAATAAAAGCATCAAAGTTACTATTGACCGCAGGGTCAAAGACCCAAAATACGGCAAATACGTAAAGCGAAGGACAAAACTGGCCGTTCACGATGAACACAACCAGGCAAGTGTCGGTGACTTCGTTGAAATTACTCCGTGTCGTCCCTATAGTAAAACCAAAAGCTGGCGTCTCATCAAGGTCGTAGAAAAGGCCAGCCAAATTGAAAGTTTAGACAGCAGATAATGATTCAGCAGGAAACAATGTTGGATGTAGCCGATAATTCAGGGGTAAAATCGGCGCTGTGCATCAAGGTACTTGGCAAAGGCGGGTCCAGAGGCAAGCTCAGACGGTCCGTGGCGACTATAGGTGACATTGTTTGCGTGGCCATAAAGAAGTCGCTACCTACCTGCCAGCTGGACGACAAGAAGGTGCATAAATGCGTTATTATCCGCACCAAAAGCCCTGTAAGGCGCCCAGATGGCAGCTATGTAAGGTTCGACAGTAATGCCGCAGTGATGATTGATAATGACGGCAATCCGATAGGGACGAGGATTTTTGGCGCTGTCGCCCGTGAACTTCGAGAGAAAAACTTTATGAAAATTATTTCGTTAGCAAGCGAAGTAGTCTGATAATTGATTATTTATTATTGGCTATTTATTATTGAAAAAGAAGTCAGAATTCAAATCAGTAATAAATAGTAATATGGAAAATGGCAAATGGCTTTACATATTAAAAAAGGTGATACGGTCCAGATAATAGCAGGTGACCATAAAGGTGCTACCGGTAGAGTACTGCGTGTTATCCCTGAAAAGAATAAAGTAGTGGTTCAGGGACACAATATAGTAAAGAAGCATGTTCGACCTTCGCAAAAAAATCCCCAAGGCGGCCGAATCCATGTTGAACAGCCGATACATATAAGTAATGTTCTACCAGTAAATCCGAAAAGCTCCAGAGGCAGCAGGGTCCACTACCAAGTAGACAACAGCGGCAGTAAAAAACGAGTTGCTACTGACGGCACAGAAATTGGCTCTGTTAGAAGGGCAAAAACTGAACAGTGAGACAGTGAACCATTCATAGGTGTTTGATGGCACGTTTGAAAGATTTATATGAGTCCAAGGTAGTCCCAAAGCTGATTGAGGAATTCGGCTACAAGAATTCTATGGCTGTGCCACAGGTCAAAAAAGTTGTTGTCTCCATGGGCGTAGGCAAAGCAACGCAGGACAAAAAATTCCTGGAATCAGCAAAAAATGAGTTGACGATGATTTCCGGCCAAAAGCCTTTGGTTTGTAAAGCCAAAAAAAGCGTTTCCAATTTCAAAGTTCGTCAAGGTATGGAAACTGCTTTAAAAGTCACTATCCGCGGTGCGAGGATGTATGAATTTATGGACCGGCTCATTAATCTTGCAATTCCACGGGTAAGAGATTTTCGAGGCCTTAACCCAAACAGCTTTGACGGCAGGGGCAACTACTCCATGGGCCTGGCTGAACAGAGCGTTTTCCCGGAAATCAACCCGGCAAAGGTTGATTTTCAGCAGGGTATGAATATAACCTTTGTAACAACAGCAAAGAGCAATGAAGAATCAAGGAAACTGCTTCAGCTCTTTGGTATGCCGTTCAGAGAATCTACATCAATAAAGCATGGAGAATAAAATTTAGAAGATACAAAGATTGAGGCTTATAGATGTCAACCAAAGCATTAGAAAACAAGGCGGCAAAAAAACAAAGATTTCGCGTTAGACAATATATGCGATGCCAACTTTGTGGAAGATCCAGAGCTGTTTACCGCAAGTTCAAAATTTGCCGGGTTTGCTTCAGAAATTTAGCAAACGAAGGGAAAATACCAGGAGTAAAAAAGGCCAGCTGGTAAATAAAGAAGACAAAAAAGGACAAATACAAGGGATTAGTCAATGAGTTTTAGCGACCCAATAGCTGATATGCTGACAAGAATTCGCAATGCTGTGCGAATAAATAATGAACAGGTTAACATCAGAGCGTCCAAGACCTGCGAAGGGATTGCAACCGTTCTGAAAGAGCAAGGGTATATCAAAGATTACGACCGGATTGATGATAATAAGCAGGGGATACTAAGGATTATATTGAAGTATGACGAAGAAGGTCGGCCTGTTATCAATGAGATAATAAGAGTAAGCAAACCCGGCCGCCGAATCTACTTGTCCGTTGATAAATTACCGAGAGTTTTATCCGGTATGGGCATAGCGATTGTTTCAACAAGTAAAGGTATAATGAGTGATAAAAGCTGCCGACAGAATAATGCCGGCGGCGAGATACTTTGTACGGTTAGCTGATGAGTCGTATCGGGAAAAAACCTGTTACTATTCCTAAAGGCGTAAGGGTCGAGCAAAAGGGCCTTTGTATCAAAGTCTCAGGGCCTCTTGGCGAGCTTCAGATGGACTGCTCTCCACACATAAAAGTCAAAATCGACGACTCTGAAGGTAAAATACTGGTTGAAAATGAACATCCTCAAAACCGACGGAACCGGCAACTACACGGTACGATGCGTGCATTGATTGCAAATATGATTTCCGGTGTCCATACAGGTTTCCAGAAGAAAATGGAAATATACGGTACCGGCTTTAACGTGAAAGAAAAAAGTGAAAAGCTGGTTATTCAAACCGGCTTTTCGCATCCGGTAGAGAAGGTAATACCAAAAGGTATAAAGGTAAACATCGAGGTCGAGGCGGCCAAGGGCAATGAAATTCCTGCTAAGTTTACACTTTCGGGAATAGACAAGAGACTGCTGGGCCAGTTTGCCATTGATATCCGAAAAATACGGCCGCCGGAACCCTATAAAGGCAAGGGCATCCGTTTTGCTGGCGAACAAATGCGACGCAAAGTCGGTAAAGCATTTACTTCAGGGTCAGTATAAGAAATGACAGTTAAATCTTGACCGTCGTCAGGCAAGTATCGACTATTTGAAGAGAAATCGAAATAAAAAAAGTAGTAAATCGCGATTGGAAGTCGACTTTTTATGGTAACGACCAGTGAGAAAATAAAGAAAGCAGCACAGAGACGCAAACATCACGTCCGTAAAAAGGTCTTTGGAACGCCCGACAGACCGAGACTATCGGTATTTCGCTCAAACAGACATATTTACGCACAGATTATAGATGACACAGGAGGCGCAACATTAGTTTCAGCAAGCACAAGAACAAAAGCAATGCGGGAAAAGCTGTCTAATACCGGAGACAAGAAAGCTGCTCAAGCAGTAGGCGAGGCAGTCGCAAAACAGGCTTTGAGTGTCGGCATTAAATGCGTTTGTTTTGATAGAAATCGCTGTAAGTTTCACGGCAGGATTAAAGCTCTCGCCGAAGGGGCCAGACAAACCGGCCTGGTCTTTTAACACATTAAACAATAGGGAACTGTTTGGAGAAAACATTGGCAATAGAAATAGTTAAAGCAATTGAAGAAGAAAAGCTGTTAGAAGATACAATCGTTAAAATATATCGTTGCGCAAAAGTTGTTAAAGGTGGTCGAAGGTTCAGCTTTGCGGCACTGGTCGTAGTTGGCGACCGCGCGGGCACTGTTGGTATTGGTTACGGTAAAGCCAACGAAGTTCCAATGGCAGTTGAAAAAGGCATGAAAGATGCCAAAAAATCACTGCACAAGATTGTTTTATGCGGCCGAACGATCCCACACCGGATCGAGGGCAAATGCAGGGCTACAAAGGTAGTGTTGGTCCCGGCCAGCCCCGGCACAGGAGTCATAGCCGGCTCCAGCGCTCGAGCAGTTCTCGAATATGCCGGCGTTCAAAATGTCCTTACAAAAGTGTATGGAAGCACCTCATCTAAAAATGTAGTAAAGGCCACTCTGGATGGGTTATTGAAACTGCGTAGTAAAGAGATAGTTGCATCCATGCGCGGCGTAACGATTAACAGGTAGGTGATGTAGATGTTAAATTATGAAATAACTTCAGTCGCAGGTAAGCACAAAAGCCGTAAGCGTGTGGGTAGGGGAACCGGCAGCGGTCATGGTAAAACCTGTGGGCGAGGACACAAGGGAAGCCGCAGCAGGGCTGGCGCAACCTTAAGCTCTGTGTATGAAGGAGGCCAAATGCCCCTATTTCGCCGGCTTCCCAAACGCGGCTTTAATAATTACAAGTTCGCAACACGCTTCGACATTATCAACGTGTCACAACTGGAAAGATTTGACGATGACACCGATGTCGATGTGGAGCAATTGTCCAATGCCGGCCTGGTCGATAGCTGCAAAAGCAAAGTAAAGATTCTTGGCGGCGGCGGACTAACAAAAAAACTACAGGTAACAGCTCATAAATTCAGCAAAACTGCCGAACAAAAAATTATGGGTTGTGGCGGCACTGCAAAAATAATAGAATAACTGGTTTAATTATGTAGAAAGACCATCGGAAAATATCAAAATGCTTGGGACAATAATTAACATATTCAGAATTCAGGACCTGCGTAACAAGATTCTTTTTACCGTGGCGCTGTTGATAATATACAGGATAGGTTTCCATATCCCTGTCCCCGGTTTTGACCGGACAGCGATAGCTAATGCAATGGCCACAAAAGATACGGAAGGTGCTATGGCCAGAGCTGCTGAACTCATGCAGATGTTCACCGGCGGGACACTGTCGCAAAGCAGCCTGTTCGGGCTGGGAATTATGCCCTATATTACTGCATCAATTATCCTTATGCTGTTGGGTGAGGTTATCCCCGCCTTGAAGAAATTGCGACAGGAAGGACAAACCGGCCATAAAAAGATACAGGAGTACACACGCTACCTGACTGTGGGGATATGTTTTATCCAATCGCTAATGTTCATGAAGCTGTTGGGAGGAGAAAGGCTGATTTATCCAGGCATGTACCATCAGGCCCTGATAATGGGTGTTGTTGGGATGACCGCCGGCACCCTCTTTTTGATGTGGCTCGGTGAACAGATTGATGAATACGGCATAGGCAATGGTATTAGCTTGATAATTATGGCCGGCATTTTATCTCGAATGCCCTGGGCAATTAGAGAGGTTTGGCAGCAGAGCGATTTTACGGTAGCCGCTTCACCCGACAAGTATGGTCCTGCAAAGATATTGTTCCTAATTGCAGCGTTTGTATTTGTAATTGCCGGTGCCATATTAATAACCCAGGGCCAGCGTCGTATACCGATCCAGCAGGCAAAACAAATGAGAGGTCGGAGAATGTACGGAGGCCAGAGGCATTATTTGCCCCTTCGCGTCAATCACGGCGGAGTAATGCCACTGATTTTCGCTTCATCTTTCATGATGTTCCCGCCAATTATAATTGACAAGTTGTACGAAGCGTGGCCTGGCTCGACTGTTTTTCTGACATTAAAAGAAGTTTTTGCTTATCGTTCTTATACATACAATGTTCTCTATATGCTCTTTATCTTTTTATTTGCTTATTTTTGGGTAACGGTGCAGTTCCAGCCGAGGGAGATGGCCAAAAACCTACGGGATTCGGGCTCTTTTATCCCCGGTCTTCGCCCAGGACGTAGAACCGCTGACTATCTGGAAACGGTTATGACAAGAATCACTTATTTTGGTGCTGCTTTCTTATCAATTATTGCTATCGTACCGACGTTGGTTTCAACAGGGTTGGGAATCAATTGGCGGGTGTCAACCCTTTTGGGTGGTACGAGTTTACTAATAGTTGTTAGTGTCTCGCTTGACTTAGTTCAGAAAATAGAAGCCAATCTCTTGATGCGAAGCTACGAGGGCTTCAGTTCAACAGGCCGGATAAAAGGAGCTTACTCATGAGGATAGTTTTACTGGGTGCCCCCGGTGCGGGCAAAGGAACTCAGTGTAAGCGTATTGTTGGCGAGTATGGCCTGCTCCATTTATCCAGTGGAGATATCCTGCGAGAGCAAAGAGCCGCAGGTACCAAACTGGGCAAAATGGCCCAAAGTTATATGGATTCAGGCGGGCTTGTGCCTGATGAGATAATAGTTGAAATGATGATTGATGCGATAAAAAAAGCCCCTGAGGCCGGCTTTACACTTGACGGCTTCCCAAGAACCGTCAACCAGGCAGTCGAGCTTGAAAAATCACTGTCCTTTAACGGGCAGGAAATAGACGCTGTTTTGAACCTGAAGATAGATGAAGAAGTGATAACCAAACGAATGACCGGCAGAAGAAGCTGTCCTCAATGTGGAGCTGTATACCATATTGAAAACCTCAAGCCAAAAGTTGAGGGCGTATGTGATAACGACGGCACTAAGCTGATTCAGCGTCCAGATGACAGCCCCAAAGTAGTGGCGAACCGACTTAAAACGTATCACCATCAGACGAAACCGGTGGTGGATTACTATAGAAATAATGGAACGGTTTACGATATCGATGCTAATGACAGCGCCGACGAAGTTAGTGCTTGTATTTTCGAGAAGCTGGATGCTCTCGTCAGAACATAAAGTTATTAAGATGTGAAATTGAATGGCTATAACGCTTCGCAGCCGAAAAGAAATTGAGTTAATCCGCAAAGCAGGCGCTATTGTAGCCGACGTTCTTTTAAAACTACAAGAGATTGCAAAGCCAGGGGTAACTACCGGCTATCTGGATGCTGTGGCCTCGCAAATGGCTGCTGATGCTGGAGCTCAGACCTTATTCAAGGGCGTTCGCAACCCTGCGTCTCGAATCCCGTTTCCTGGTGCAATTTGCGCCTCGATAAATGAGCAGGTCGTTCATGGGATTCCTTCAGACAACACAAAACTCAAAGACGGTGATATCCTGGGCATTGATTTTGGCACCAGAGTCGATGGTTACTGTGGAGATGCAGCTGTTACGATTGCTGTAGGAAAGATTTCTGAGGATAAACAGCTACTCTTAGATGTAACAAGGCGTACCCTCGATATAGCGATAGCAGCGGCGGCGCCGAATGTTAAATGGAGCCAAGTGGCGGCAAAAATGCAAGATTACGCTGAATCGGCTGGCTTTTCAGTAGTAAAAGATTTCGTGGGACACGGCATCGGCAAACAAATGCACGAAGAGCCAAGAGTACCCAATTTTGTCAGCAACGCGCTGCTGGCCGATGATATTGTCCTGACGGAAGGCATGGTTATAGCAGTTGAGCCGATGATTAATGCCGGCACCTGTGATGTACGAACACTGGAAAACGGCTGGACAGTAGTAACAAAAGATGGAAAAAACTCGGCCCATTTTGAACACACAATTGCGATTGTGGAGAATGGTTGTGAGGTGTTGACTGTCTCGTCTGGGCGACCCAGCTACGCCAAAGGCTTCGCCAGCGGCGAGGGGCCCAGCCGGAGTCCCGAAAAGTAAACATTTATGGCAAAGAAAGACACAATAAAATTACAAGCTAAGGTAACGGACGCTTTGCCAAACGCGATGTTTAGAGTAGAGTTGGAAAATGGCCACAAAGTTTTGGCTCATGTTTCCGGCAAGATGCGAATGAACTTTATTAGAATCTTGCCGGGCGATACAGTTACGATTGAAATGTCACCGTATGATTTGAATAGAGGTCGAATAGTCCTGCGGCATTAGTCGCAGAGTATGAAAGTTGGAAAAAATGAAGGTTAGAAGTTCTGTAAAACGTATATGTGAGAATTGTAAGATTATTCGCCGCAAAGGCGTGGTGCGGGTGATTTGTACAAACCCACGGCATAAGCAGCGGCAAGGTTAATTTCGTCGTGAAGAACGAAGCGATATACAAGAAGGAGTTAATATGCCACGTATAGTTGGTGTTGATATTCCCAACGACAAATCAATATGGATTTCATTAACCTACATCGCCGGTGTAGGTAGATATACCTCTGAACAAATTTTGAAAGAAGCAGGAATCGAAAAGGACACAAAGGCAAGCAAGCTCAGCGAAGACGAACTCAGCCGGATAACTCAGATTATAGACCGCAATTACATTGTTGGGGGCCAGCTTCGCCGACAGGTTTCTCAAAACATTGCACGGCTGCGTGATATAAACTGTTACAGGGGCGTTCGCCACAGGAAGGGTTTGCCTGTTCGTGGCCAGTGTACTAAAAGCAATGCGAGAACCCGCAAAGGCCCAAGAAAAACCGTCGCGGGTAAAAAAGGCGTGAAGGAAGCCCGCTAAAAAATTGATTGTTCAGATAATCGATGGAAAAAATGATTAACGCAATAAGATATATGTTATATGTAATATAGGAAGAATAATGGCAAAAAGTCCAAAACGGAAAACCAAGAAGAACATCGCCAAGGGCATTGTACATATAAGAGCAACGTTCAATAATACATTGATTACGATTACAGACCCGAACGGCAATACGATATGTTCAAGCTCAACCGGTTGTGTCGGTTTTAAGGGCTCTCGTAAAAGCACGCCTTTTGCTGCCCAGCAGGCTGCTCAACGAGTTGCCAATGCTGCTATGCGTAATGGCGTGCGCGAGGTTGAGGTTAAGGTCAAAGGCCCCGGCTCCGGCCGTGAGTCTGCAATATCAGCTCTGCAGCAGGCGGGATTGCGTATTGCCTCAATAGAAGATGTTACCCCAATTCCGCACAATGGCTGTAGAGCACCAAAACGAAGAAGGGTATAAAACGAGCATTTTTTGGAGATAAATAAAAAATGGGACGTTATCTTGGTCCATCCTGCAGACGGTGCCGCCGTGAAGGAATGAAGCTGATGCTCAAGGGAATCAGATGTGAGACAGCTAAATGTCCTATCGAAAAGAAACAGCGCAATCTGGCTCCTGGTATGCACGCCTGGCGCAGGGGCAGAATAAGTGAATATGGTGTCCGGCTGCGCGAAAAACAAAAAGTCAAGAGATACTATGGAGTTCTGGAACAACAGTTTATGAGGTATTTTCACAAAGCGGCGAGGATGAAGGGCAATACCGGTGAAATCCTGCTGCAATCGCTGGAAAGACGTTTGGACAATGTGGTATATAAGCTGAATTTTGCCGCCTCACGCAAAGCCGCAAGACAGCTGATTTCTCACGGCCACATTTATGTAAACGGACGCAAAGTCGATATCAGTGACTATACCGCGAAAGTTGGTGACAGGATAACGCTGAAAAATTCTGATAAAACCACTAAAAAGGTAAAACAACAACTGGAAAGCAACCCGAATTTTGCTACACAAAGCTGGTTGCAACTGGCTCGTGAAAAACCCGAAGCTACTGTTGTTGCACTGCCCAGCCGGGATGATGTTCAGATTCCAGTTGAGGAACAATTAGTTGTGGAGTTCTGTTCAAGGTAACGTAAAGGATAAAAAATAACAGATATGCCTCATGAAATACGAGTTTAGGAAATAGGAGGTCTGTATGCGAGTTACATGGCGTGGTTTGGAATTACCGACACGTGTTGAACGAGACACGACAATCTCGAACAATGTATATGGCCGATTTTTTATTGAGCCTTTCGAGCGTGGTTTCGGCACCACTATCGGTAACAGTCTAAGGCGCATATTGCTTTCTTCTCTGGAAGGTAGCGCCGTAACATCCATTAAAATAGCAGGTATCGACCATGAATTCAGCTCGATAAAGGGTGTGATGGAGGATGTTACCGATATCGTATTGAACGTCAAAAATCTTATTATTCGCCTCACGGGTGAAGGACCAAGGACGATGACGGTGTCGGCCAATAAAGCCGGCGTCATAACCGCATCTAATATTGTTAGCGACCCCACCATAGACATGATAAACAAAGATATGGTCTTAGCCACTCTGACAGAAGATGTAAATTTTGAAATGGAAATGGTAGTTGAGAATGGTCGTGGCTATGTACCGGCGAGCGAACGTATTGCTGCCGCTGACAGGTCCGACCAGGAAATCGGACGAATAATGCTTGACGCCATATACTCACCGGTCACAAGGGTGCGATACCTGACTGAGGAAACTCGCGTAGGCCAACGGACCAACTATGATAAGCTAATTCTTGAGATATGGACCAACGGGACAGTTACGCCTGAAATGGCATTGGTAGAAGCAGCCAAGATTTTGCGCAAGCATGTTAATCCGTTCGTACAGTACTTCGAGACGGGCGAAGAAACCGTCGCTGGTCAGCTTGAAGCAGCGAAAGAGGAAGCAATAGACGAAGAATTAATCAGCAAACTCGATATGCCGATTCAGGAGCTGGAGCTGTCGGTAAGAGCAAATAATTGTCTTGAGTCGGCGAAAGTGGAAACAGTGGGTCAATTAGTAAAGATGATGGATGCCGACTTGTTAGAAATTCGCAGCTTCGGCAAAACTTCCCTGCGAGAAATCAAAAGGAAGCTCGCCGACATAGGTCTGTCTCTGGGAATGACCGAAATAGAAAGTAAATAGTATTGTCATCCGAAGTGAAGGCAATAGCAGGGAGCTATAAGCTGTTCACTACGAGCTAAACACTAAGAATCTGGAAATGAGGAGTTTAATTATATGCGTCATAGAGTAGCAGGGCGACGATTAAGCCGAACAAGCGAACATCGTCTGGCTATGCGACGAAACCTCGTCGCTTCGCTCTTTGAGCACGAAACGGTATCAACGACCATCGAAAAGGCCAAAGAGGTAAAGCCATTCGCTGAAAAGCTGATTACGATGGCCAAGAAAGGCACACTCGCAGCCAGACGTCGGGCCATTTCTCTGCTTGGCAACCGTGACATTGTAGATTATGAAGACGGCAAGGCCGTTAAAAAAGGCACAATAATCGGCAAATTGTTTAGTGAGCTTGGCCCAAGATACCTTGATAGGCCGGGCGGCTATACAAGAATTATCCGCCTGTCTATGAGAAGATTAGGAGATAACGGCCAGCTTGTTCTGCTGCAACTTGTAGGCGCCGACGAGGGTACAAAAAAGAAATCCAAAGCCAGCCGCAAAAAAGCTGCTCGTAAAAAAACCAAGAAAACTGTCAAAGCCGAGACAGAAGAAGTCGTCGAGGCCGAGGAAGCGGCAGCGGATGAAGAATAATCCACCAAAAAAACGGCGGACAAGCCTGCCAAAGAACAAGAAGCTACCGAAGCCGACAGCAATACGGAGGAACCTGACAAGCAGCAGTAAAGTGTTATTATCAGGATGGGCGTAGAATGAGCGGAGATGATTGTATATTCTGTAAAATGGTAGCGGGGGAAATTCCGGTTACAAAAATTTACGAAGATGATGCTGTTCTTTCTTTTTTGGATATCGGTCCACTAAGTGACGGCCATACGCTGGTGATTCCTAAACAGCACTTTGAAAAATTACACGAATGTCCTGCCGATATTCTCAGCCGGGTTGGTTCACGGCTCGGCAAAATCGCAAAGGCCGTGGCGACTGCTATGGGTTCTGACGGCTATAATGTTCTGTGCAATAATGGAAGGGCAGCAGGCCAGCTTGTCGGGCACGTTCATTTTCATATAATCCCTCGTAATACAGGCGATGGAGTATTTGACCGTTGGCCTGCTTATAAATATGAGAACGGCAAAATCGAGGAACTTGCTGTTAAAATCCGTGAAAATTTGTAATTTTCAACTCTCACCTTGATAACCAACGTTTTTTATGTTAATTTAGTTGTGCTTTGATTGTGACATACGAATGAATAGATATGAAATTGACCGCGGGGTAGAGCAGTCTGGTAGCTCGTCGGGCCCATAACCC
>CAZOQJ010000048.1:0-15655 GCA_964581905.1 uncultured Pirellulales bacterium | reverse complement strand
ATTGAAGTGGGCAAGTGCAACGACTATCTCAATATCGAATCGCCTGACATCGTTTCTAATATCCACAAGGCCTATCTTCTGGCAGGCAGCGACGCGGTTCTTACCAACACGTTCGGAGCCAACAAAATCGCTCTTGGCCGGCACGGCCTTGCCGAAGAGGTTGAAAAGATAAATACCGCAGGTGCGAAAATAGCACGCAAAGCAGCAGGGGAGCAAAAGTATGTCCTGGGCGATATTGGGCCAAGCGGAGATTTTCTAAAACCTCTGGGAAATTTAGAGCCGAAGGACTTAAAAGATGCCTTTATCCAGCAGGCAAAGGCACTACTGGCAGGGGGGGTGGATGGTTTTATAATTGAGACGATGACGGCTCTTGATGAGGCGGTAATCGCAATCGAAGCGGTAAAATCAGTTAGCGGCGATTTGCCTGTATTTGCGTCATTCGCCTTCGACCGTTCCGGCGGAGATTACCGAACTATGATGGGAGTCGATATCGAATCAGCAATTTCAAAAGCTGTTTCACTGAGAGTTGATGCAGTAGGTTTTAATTGTGGCTCAGCGACACTCGATGAATATGTAGAGCTGGCGGAAAAGTTCGTTTCGGAAATTATGGCCTTAGAGAAAATCCGAGCGACGAGCGACGAGCGACGAGTGACGATTTACGCCGAACCAAATGCTGGCAAGCCGGAACTGGTTGATGAAGAAGCTGTTTACAAAGTATCGCCTGAAGATTTTGCCTCGGCTGTAGAGAAAATACACGCACTCGGCGTAAATATCATCGGCGGCTGCTGCGGTACCACACCTGAACATATTAAAGCAATGGCAAAGAAATTGAGGAAGTGATGATTAAGTGATCTCTTTAATAATTCCTTCCTGTTTCAGGTCATGGTACCTCCAGTAACCAGTTGTTGACAAAGACACCGAGGTCGCGTTCATTAATAACTCCGTCATTCGGCTCCGAAATATCACATAAAGGATTCCAATTGTTGTCACCATAACTGCTTCGCCAAGCTAATGCAAAAAAAGCAAAGTCAGCAATATTTACTCCTTCATCTCCGACAAAATCCCCTTTGGGTATTTGCCGCGCAAATCTTGGATAGGTTTTGCCTTCACGAATCATCCAGATATCCTCTGTTCCGTTGATGCTCTCACCTTCAAAATCCCAACCTGCAGCCGTGAATGTGCTCTCTATTCGCATTTGGGCTGTTGTTTTACCTTCAACTCCCGATACACCCATATCCCCTGTACCACCGACACCGTCTACCTGCCCACTAGTCTGCTGATCCCAGAAGGAATCTGAAATAATACCGTGGTTATACCCCACCAAGCCACCAGCTATGTTAGTATCTTGTGGAACATTTCCAGTTGAGTAACAATTTAAAATTGTTTCATAACCCCGACCCACCAGACCCCCTGCATTAGAATCTGCCAAGACATCTGCTCTTGCATAGCAGTTTATAACCGTGCCGTCATAATTTCGTCCCACTAAACCACCAACAGATCCTCCTCCAGAGATGCTACCATCAATAGCGCAACAGCGTGATATGGTTCCTTTTCTTAAATAACCAACAAGAGAGCCAACATTGCAACCTCCTCCAGCACTGACATTCGGACTATCTAAATACAAATTCTTAATTTCTGCACCACTGCCATCGACGTAACCAAACAGGCCAATAAAATCCGAATCAGCGCAGTTATAGGTAAAGTTGTGAATCCTGTGGTTATTGCCATCAAAAGTACCTATAAATGGATTGTTAAAATTAATGCCAATGATATTGAAATCTGTCTCGGTATAATCGCCCAAATCTATATCCGCTACCAGCTTGAAGTGCCTAAACCAATCACCAAGATTGGCTCCGATAGCATTCAACATCTCCTCTGCAGAAATCAAATAGGGGTCATCAACCGTCCCAGTACCTCCATCATACACTCCCAATTCTGGAGGTAAAACCCCTAATAACGGAGGTGCGTAAACATCGGGGTCAATCACTGGGTCTTCTAATACTACACCGCCGCGTATTCCGTTTTCACTGACGTTTACATTACACTCGGCAGAAACAATAAATGTGCACAAAACGCCATTGGCGGGCGGTGCATTAGCTTCACCGACATACAATGACCCCATCTCGAGGGTCATCCCAGATGTGCCAAGGCCACCTAACGTATCGCCTGGATAGTCTTCCGGTTGTGCAACAGGTGAACCTAAATCTACTACCTCACCAAACTCATCAATAATGATTGATCCTGGATAAATCCAGTAATGAGCACTTAAGTTTCCTATCAAGGTAATAATGCCAGAACTTACTTCAACATCAAGGGCAAAAGCCCTTACAGGCACTGTTTCTTCGGATGAGTCATAACTTAGTTCAACGACACCGTTTCCTAAATCTGCACAATTAAGATACACTGTGGCTATTGCTGATGAAGCAGTTAGCATCACTGCAGCGATTATACATGTAAGAGTTAATACCCTCTTCATTTTTTCCTCTTTGTAAGCGCTATTGCCACTAAAGAAGCAAAGTTAGTGTAACATCTTCCTGCCTAATTTTCAAGCAGAAAAGCAACCGAATTGGAAAATATCAGGCAGAATTTAGAAACTTTGTGATGTGCTCTATAGTTTTGTTAGTTGCGCCCTGGTTTTTTCGGATTACGTCCTGGCCATTTTGGGCGATTCTTTTGGCAAAGCCCGGCTTGCTAAGGCACTTTTTCATAGCATCAAGCAAATCCTGCTCGTCTTCGACCATAATTGCACCATCGCCAGCTAACAATTCGTCAACGGTCTGTTTGAAATTGAAGGCATGAGGCCCGAATATTGTGCATTTACCTAAAGCCGCCGCCTCCATCATATCAGAGCCGCCCATCGGTACCAACGACCTGCCGACAAAAATTATCGTCGCCAGCGAATAGAATTTCCTCAGGTCGCCCATCGTATCACCAAGAATAACCGTATCGATTTGAGATTTTTCTGCAGCAGGTTTTTTTGCTTGGCTGTAGCGGATTAAATCAAAGCCATTTTCTTTTATTAACTGAGCTACATCTTCGAATCTTTCTGGTTTACGCGGAACGATTGCCAGACGTAAGTTTTTAAATTGTTCCTCCTGATTTAAGCCCTTAAAAACATTAAGGATGATTTTCTCTTCGCTTGGACCGGTACCGCCTGCAACCCATAACCGCTCATCACCGACATTCAATTGCTTTGCAAGTTCATCCGCACCTGTGACTTTATCGGCAATCTGGGCGGTATCGTATTTCAACGAACCGGTAACAATGACTGCCTCGTTCGGACAGCCGATTTCCTTAAACCGCTGTGCATATTCCTGCGTCTGGGCAAGAACGAGACTAACCCTCTGAAAGATAGTCTTAGCAAACGGTTTTATTATCTTATATCTGGGAAAACTTCTACCGCTTATTCGGCCGTTGATTACAACAACGGGTATGTTCAGCTTCTGCGCTATTTGAACGAAATTCGGCCAGACCTCCAACTCCATCAAAAGGCAAAGTGCCGGCCGAATAGCACGAAAGGCACGCTGCACTACACAGGAAAAATCAAACGGAAAGTAAAATACCGTATGCTTGTTGCTAAATAAGGCATTCGCACGGGCATAGCCGGTATCGGTCGTAGTGCTTATCACGATTTCAAAACTACTGAATTTGTTTTCAAGCTCTTCGATGATTGTCCTTGCCGCATTAACCTCACCAACACTCACAGCGTGCAGCCAGATACATTTTTTGGCCGGTTCTTTTCGCGTGATTTTACCAAATCGCTGCCCCCAGCCGCTCCGGTATCGCTTATGCCTCACGGCACGATATATAACTTTAGGGCTATAAATCACCCCAGCCAGCAAATATACAAAATCAATTACAAATCTCATCTGTTTTTTAGTTTTTTGCCATAGAGAGCCAAGTTTAGAAGCTTTTGTATCGTCCAGTTCTGCATGGCCAGATTATAGCTTGGGCAAAGGAAAGTGAAAGCCAAAAAGTGCTTAGAGAAACGGCGGCTTTGCAATTGGGTTTGTTTGGGTTTGGTTTTGTTGGCATTGTTCATAGTTATTTGTTCGTAGTTCATTGTTAAACAATAGCTTACGTTCATTTTGTCGTTTTTGAAATTGGCTTTGTTTCGCATAATTTGTTTGAATATTTGCGAAACAGTCGCCCCTTCTACTTGGCTAACGACTATGCTCTGTTGAAAAGCTTAAAGGATTTTGAATAAGCAGGCCGAATTATGATGTATGGAAACAAAAAGAAAAATGACCAAATCGCCGGTAGCACTGGCCAAAACAGCTTTACGGACAGCCGAGGATTCCCTACCAGCCTACTCGCATCCGTTTTCACCAAAGCGTTTTACACAGCACCAGTTGTTCGCCATTTTGGTACTTCGACAGTTTTTAAAAACAGACTATCGTGGTATCGTACAAATGATCGGGGACTTCTCGGATTTACGCAAGGTCTTGGGATTGAAGGACATACCGCATTATTCAACCCTTTGTTATGCCGAAAAGCGGTTGTTAAAAAAAGGGCTTTTGAAAAGCTGTTAGCTGCCATATTTGAGCAGGGTTGGACAATTGGAATTCTCAACAATCCTCCGGAAGGTGCGATTGATTCCACCGGACTGGAAACCCATCACATAAGTCGTCACTTTGTCAACTGTACCAAACGGCCATCGTATTTTCGTCGAACCTGGCCTAATATCACGGTAGTTTGTGATACCCAAACACATCTTATCGCAAGTTGCATAGTTACTCGTGGGCCAGGTTATGACTTTGGTTTGTTTGAAGAAGCAGTTGGTGAGGCTTATAAACAGGTGCAATTTAAAAGGATGCTTGCTGATGGAGGTTATGACAGTGAAGCGAATCATCGTATATCCCGTGAAATTTTTGGCATGGAGACGATGATAAAGCTGAATCTTCGTGGCTTTGATAGACAGCCAAAAGGTAGACATCGCAGGCAAACGAAAGAAGAGTTTGACAAGAAGATTTATAATAATCGTTGGCAAATAGAGAGTGTTTTCAGCCGCAATAAACGGCTGTTGGGATCATCTTTGCGTAATCGAACAGAGGTTTCGCGTGAGCGTGAGTGCTTGTTGAGGGTCTTAACCCACAACCTGATGATAATCAGGCGTGTCGCTTAAGCTTTTCAACAGAGCAGAACGACTATTCACTAATTAGGCCGTTATAATTATTTTTATTTATTTTTATTGAATTATGGCTGGCATTATGGTATAATAAGCGTTTGTAATATAGCTTTTAGTAGGGTTTATTCTCACGTCTCTCAAGAATATCCTCTTTAAAACAATGCGAGAGACAAATTTTATGGCCATTTAGAGGCCAAAGGAGCACTTTAGTGAGTACAGGTACAGTAAAATGGTTTAATGGGCAAAAAGGCTATGGGTTTATCACACCCGACAGTGGCGGCGAAGATTTGTTCGTTCATCACTCGGAAATCAAGACGAGCGGCTATGCCAATCTTGATGAAGGACAGAAGGTCGAGTTCGAGGTCGGAGAGGGCAAAAAAGGCCCGTGTGCGACCAACGTAACCCCTTCTTAATCAAACGCACCTGAAAAACCAACGGGCTCCGTATAATGCGGAGCCCGTTTCATTTTAACAGTTAATCCTCAATCTTGCTGCAGCACCGGTCATTAGTATCGACTCCTGCTACCGCCTCTATCAGAACGACCTCGTCCGCCGCCGCCACGGCCACCACCGAAACCTCCTCGTCTTCCCCCACCACCACCACGATCGGTCTTCGGGCGGGCTTCGTTGACATTCAAGGCACGCCCCATCAACTCCTTGCCGTTCATTTCCTGGATAGCTTTTTCTGCTTCAGCTTTAGACGGCATTTCTACGAATCCGAACCCTTTTGATTCGCCACTGAACTTATCCGTTATTAGACGAACCTCAGTGACCTGGCCAAATTCTGCAAAAGCCTGACGAACCTCATCCTCTGTTACCTTATGCGGCAAATTTCCTACATAAATATTCATTGTGTTTATTCCTTTTCTTTTAAGAGAACTCTTACCGGTACTATCGACGTTCAATAGTTACCTGCTGTTATGTTAAACGCTGCCCTCGGAGGTGTCAAGCATAAATTAACCACAGATTTCACGGTAAATAGTATATTGGTTGGGCCACGAAGGCACTAAGACTCAAAGGAAATTATCACTAATCATTTATTTTTGCCACAGAGAGCGGTGTTTAGACTAAAGACAATAGACCAAAGACAACAGACTAATTACCACGGATTTCACAGATTAACACAGATTATGTCATTGCCCGTCGTGGCTCGGCCACGCCGAGACAGGCGAGGCCGTAGGCCGTGGCAATCGCAAAATAATCATTTATCATTCATCATTAATCTCAAAGTTAGTTCCCCAGTGTTAATTTTTCGCTAAGTTCTATTTCAATTCGTGTTAATTCGTGGCAAATTCACCCCCCACAAATCCCGCCAAATAATTCGTATCTCGCATCTCGTGAAGCGTATCTCGCATTGGCGAGGCACCTGCAATTCCCGCCTTATTCGTCGCTTGCGCCTTCGCCTCTTCTTCGCATAGAGCTACGAAAGGCTACGGAGGACAGGCGTATCTCGTGAAGCGTATTGCGTTAACGCATTCACGCAATTACTCATCTACGCTCCACGCTATATGCTACTATTCACTAACGACCAGCGACTAACGACTATCCGTCTGTTTATGCGGACAGGCCTGCTTTCTTCATTTTCTTCGCAAACCGTTTCTCTTTTAACGTTTTTTGTGCTTTCTTCCTTACATCTCTTTTAGCCTCATGACGTTGGGCCATACATTATCCTTTCCTGACTATCTCGTATTCTATAGTTTTCGGGCCTGCTTCTCTGAAGTTCCCGTTGCTTCTTTAAGACTCACCTCGGAACGGCCATTCCGGCTTTACATTTTAAAACTAAAGACCCAGGGGAAAACCCCTTCTTTCTAATAGTATTTATCTTTTATTTTCGTTCCAATAATCACAGCCAAAATCACAACAGCCACACCAAGAAGTATCCAAATCGTATTACTCATTAAAAGCATGTTAGGCCTCCTTTCTAACCAATCCACCGGTAAATTGTCATTGCCTCATCGCTCGCTTTTACGTCACCAATTTGAAGGTCCCGGCCGAGAAGGTACTGAACTTCCACGCACTCAGGCCAGTCCTGAAGGCAGTGCGCTATTGCGCTATCAGTACTGTAATAATCTCCGCCGCCTCGGCCGTATGACGTACCGAACTTTTTTTCTAACCCTTCTAAAATCTCTGGATTCCGTTCTCTCAACAGTTTTACAATTTGATAAGGGAGCCAATAGTAATTCGGCCTTTCTTGAAGAATCTGCCCAATGGCCTCCCTGAACTCTTCAAATCTCGGCATTTTTTTTCTCCTATAAATTACTCTCTATTCTATCAGCCCCAACCCCGTAATTCCCGCCTTATTCGTCGCTTGCGCCTTCGCCTCTTCTTCGCATAGAGCTACGAAAGGCTACGGAGGACAGGCGTCTCTCGTGAAGCGTATCTCGTTAACGCATTCACGCACCTGTCCCCGCGAAGGCGGGGATATACGCTCCATGCTCTCCGCTGTACGCTATCCGCTAATTATCAGCCAAACAGCCAGGGTGTCAGCAGCTCTGAGGTACGTGTTGAATTGGCGTCTTTATTCGGGATAATAAAGTGGCCTGGCACAGGGAAGTGCGAGCTTAATAGCAGCGCTTCTTTGCCGACATTTTCGATTACCGATTCGTTGTCGATATTTTCAACGACTTTATTGATAAAGCCGGCAATTAGCTCTGCCTCGGTCTCTTTCATACCGCGTGTTGTAATTGCGGGTGTGCCGATACGCAGACCGCTCGGGTCAGCCGGATGGGCAGGGTCTAACGGTGTTGTGTTGTAGTTAGTAACGATTCTTGCCCTGTCCAGTGCCTTTGCCAGTTTTTTGCCGGGCACTTTTTTATTTCGCAGGTCAATGAGGATTAGGTGATTATCTGTTCCGCCGGACGACAGGTTGAAGCCGTATTCGAGCAGCTTATTTGCAAGCGCTTTTGCGTTTTTGACTATTTGTTTTGCGTACGCGACGAATTCAGGCGTATCGGCCTCAGCCATTGCCACAGCGATAGCGGTCATAGTGTGCATATGCGGCCCGCCCTGCAGGCCCGGAAAGACGGATTTATCGACCTTTTCTGCGTGCTCTTTTTTGCACAGCAGCATCCCGCCCCTCGGCCCCCGCAGCGTTTTATGCGTAGTAGTCGAAACAATATCCGAAAACGGGACCGGCGATTTGTGAATGCCGGCGACGACAAGACCTGCGATGTGGGCGATGTCACTGACGTGGTATGCGCCGACATCCTTTGCGATTTGGCCGAAGATTTCAAAATCAATCTCCCGCGGATATGCGGTCGCACCGGAAATGATGAGCTTCGGTTGATGCTTCTTCGCAAGGTCGGCAATCTGGTCATAGTCCAATCGGCCAGTGTCAGGACGGACAGTGTACCAGACGGATTTAAATATCCTGCTGGTGACACTGACCTTCCAGCCGTGCGTGAGATGTCCCCCATGCGGGAGAGATAAGCCCATAATCGTGTTGCCCGGCTCAATCAATGCGAGATAGGCGGCGAGATTGGCGACCGAGCCGGAATACGGCTGAACGTTCGCGTGGTCGGCTTTGAAAATCTTCTTCGCCCGCTCCTGTGCCAAGACCTCAATGAGGTCGGTTACCTGCTGGCCTTCATAATAGCGCCGGCCAGGATAACCCTCGGCGTATTTATTGGTCAAGCAACTGCCACTTGCCAACATTACGGCCTCAGAAACGTAATTTTCAGAAGGAATCAGGCGAATGCAGGCGCTCTGCCGGGCCCTTTCCTGCCTAATCAATTCGTAAATCTGCGGGTCATAACGCTCAAGTGCGTCCATATTCGTTTCTCCTTATGAGTAAATTAATAACAAGAGTGTTTTATAGCATAAGGGTGGTTTTTATACAAGTATGTTTTTTTATGTGATTTGGCGTTGGCGGATAGCGTATAGTACGGAGGAACGAGTTTTTGGATTGACGGATGGACTAAAATATGGTATGATTCGGTTAGAAGCTATGAGGAAAAACGGCGGATACTCGATGCTGGATGCTCGATACTCGTCGCTTGTTTTGTTGAAGACGGTTTTGTCGGGATATATAGTTTTATTGTTTGAGTAACAAAAAGTCCGCCAAAAGGAAGGCGGATAAATCCGCCATACAGAGCGGCGGATAAACCACGCCACACAGATGGCGGGCAAGTGTTGGATTTTGTTATGTTATAAGGTAATACCAGTAATATGAAGAAAAGAAACCTATTTTGGATTGTGCCGTTATTGATAGTTGCTTTATTGGCAGCCGTTTTTTTGCACATCCAGAAGTCACTATCAGAGCCCTCAATCTTGTGGCATAATAAAGAACTCCACATATCTCACGCCATGGAAAGGCCCTATGTTGTAACGCATCTTATTGTCCCTGGTGATTCCGACTCTAAATATAAATCTGCTGCCCTCGACCCACCATTATTCATTTTGGACTCAGCCGGGCTGACTCTAGATTATGACCAAATACAAGGGCTTAAATGGGTAGATTACTTGGGACGTGATGTAGAGCCTCCCAAGATAGGCAGTAATATATCTGCAGCATACCATAGCGTAGATATCACTGAACAACGCATAATGGAATAAATAATAATGATAATAATCGGCCCAAGTCGGACGGGCTGAATCGTGTTGAATGGCTTGGCCACAGGGATTATTATGTTGTGACTTAATCATTATTAATTGCTGCGTCTTATACTGTATAACTGCATATTTATGTATAACTGGCTAAGGCAGAAATGTGAAAATCGAAGCATCGCGGAGATGAGCATTTGGTATTCAATAACCGCTGTTGGAAGCTTTATTGCTATAATTCTTCTATGGGGTCTATTCATAGGTCTTGCGGGAGGCGCGGATGACGAGAATGTCAGCGATTCTCAAACGTTTGCTCTTTTAGCTTGTCTTTTTCTGTGGCTTGTTTTTTTAATTTGGTTGTGGATTGGTTTAGTACGAACAGCTTGGAAATGGAGTAGTAAAAGACTTGGTACCCCGATTTTCAAGTATCTTCAAATAGGTTTCTTTGTGATAACTATATTTACCATGCTTTCACAGAGAGATTTTAAAGAAGGATTAAAATTATTGTCTTTCATGTTATTGGCGTTTGATGTTGTTATTGTTTGCATGATTCTTAATTTTCTTTTTCTTGCGTGGTTTGCACGATGCAAGATACCGTTACGCACATATTTGGAAATTGGTTCTATCATCATAATGGTTACTTTTCAGGTATGGATAATCACCTGAGCATATGAACATAGTCGGTGCGTTATCATCCGTAGTTTGTCCGCTTGGGGCGGACTTGCTTAAAATATTTTTTTGTAGATGTGGCAGTAGGGAGAGGAGGCGGTTTTTTCGTAATAGTCCTGATGATACTGCTCGGCAGGCCAGGCTGGCCGGTAGCAGCCCAATTGCCGGTAATTAGAAGGTTGCCTTCGACAGATGCCATTGTGCCATGAGTCCAGCAGGTGCCGCCTGCTTGAGATTTTACTGTGGTAACGTAATTGGTGCCATTGACGTCTCTCAGGTCAAACGAACTATCAGCCAGGATGTCAACCGAAAATGTTAACAGAATCGTTAGGATTGCTGGTACAGAAGTAAATAAATATTTTTTCATCACCAACATTGCTTTTAGTATCTACGAACAGAAAAATCTGAAAATTCCCATTTATACCTGTTCAGCCACGCTGCCGAACTTTGTTACTATTGATAATTGAATAATAAAATAAACATTTTACCGAAAATCCTAAATCCTAATATCGAAATTCTAAACAATATCAAATTACCAAATTACAAATGCTCAAAACAGCATTCTTTGGCCAGCAAGAGCTGTTTCGGACATTAGAGCATTTGAATTTTGAATTTGTTTAGGACTTAGGATTTAGAACTTAGAATTTCATCGTTACCGTTTATTTATTTTTCCAAAGAGCAATAATATAATATCAAATTTATCTTTCAAATTCAAGCTTTCCGTTATTCGCTAACCCTTAGGACACCGGCTGCACGGAGCTTTGAATGCTTGATGGCCAATAAAACATCGTTGGCCTGCTCTAATGGAAACTCCTCGATGGTCAGGACGATGGGAATTTGAGCAGCTAACGGCAGAAATTCCTCGGCATCGGCCCTTGTAACGTTCGCAACACTTTTTATTTCTCTCTCCAGCCAGAGATATTCGGCATAATCCAGGGCGGGAACAGGCGTCTCTTTGCGAATTGCATTTACCACCAGCCGGCCTCCTCTATCCAAAACAGCCAAAGCATCTCGCACGCACTCGCCAACCGGCGTGAAATCCATCACCTTATTTAGCTTCACGGGAGGTTCGTCTCCCGAACGGCCGGTCCAGACTGCACCAAGCCGCTCAGCCAGCCGCGCGTGCTCGGCTGTTTTGGTAAAGACAAAAACGGGACTATTAGGAAATTTGTACTTTATTATCTGAATGACGATGTGCGCCGAAGCCCCGAATCCAAACAGGCCGATATTTTGGCCATCAGTAATTTCCGCAAGCCGTAATGTACGATATCCGATTACACCGGCGCATAAGAGCGGAGCTGCCTGAGCATCCGAAAACTTCTCAGGAATATGGTATGCAAAGTCCTCGCAGATTTTCATATATTCCGCATAGCCGCCGTCAGCATCTTTGCCGGTCCATTTGGCACTTTTGCAAAGATTCTCCTGGCCTGTTTGGCAGAAATCACACTTGCCACAGGCCCAATACAGCCATGTAACCCCCACACGGTCATCAAGATTAAATTTAGTCACGGCCTTTCCCTTGTCAGCCACTTTTCCTACTACCTGGTGACCCGGCACTATAGGAAGTTTGCTCGGCTTTAATCTTCCCTCGGCCTCATCGAGGTCCGTATGACAGGCCCCACAAACAGATACCTTAATCAGAATCTCATCGTCAGCGGGGGCGGGTATCGGCAAATCAACCATCTGTAAATGCTTCTCCTCGGCTGGTGCGCTTTTGGTTAGTATCATCGCCCTCATTCTGAAATTTCCCTTTTAAGCTGGTTCTCGAAAACCTGATAGCTATCCTGCCCATAGAGACAAAAGATAACTCTTTCCAGGTGGGTCTGCCCCTTAAGATAATCGATAGTTGTCCTGAGCATTATCTCAGCGCACCTCTGGATTGGAAAGCCGAATATGCCGGTACTAATTGCAGGAAAAGAAATGCTTTTCAGATTATTCTCATCAGCCACTTTAAGTGATTTGAGCGTCGCATCTTTTAGTTTTTCATCTTCGTCACCTTCACCCATTCGAGGCCCAACCGCGTGGATTACATATTTTGCTTTTAGATTACCACCGCCGGTGAGCACTGCACCTCCTACGTAAGTTCCGCCTATTTTGTTACATTCCTGCTGGATTGTTGGGCCGCCTTTTCTTTTAATGGCCCCAGCCACACCGCCGCCCAAAATCAATCGATTATTAGCTGCATTGACGATAGCGTCGGTTTGCATCTCTGTTATATCGCCTTCGACCAGCTCTAAAACGCGATTTCCGATATTTACTTTCATAATATCTGCCCCCTTAATTGACTCTGCTAATAGATTACCTTATCTATGGCCTACTCCGCCGTAGCGGCTGCGAAGGCCGGGCTAATCGTTACAATTGCGGATAAAAAGGACAGGCGGCGGTGGGAGTCGAACCCACGAATAACGGTTTTGCAAACCGTCGCCTTAGGCCACTTGGCTACGCCGCCAATTGTAAACCCTTTACCATCATGGACAGGGCAAACCTATATTTAGCTTACCGCCAATCCTTCCATTTTTCAAGCAAGATAAACGTTTTTTTTGCCTGCCTTTTACAGCGATTTGGCAATATTTCCACTACGAAAAGCGTCTAACTCTATGATTAAAAACTAATTGCAGTGATTAAAATAACCGATTTTTTTGTATGAGGAATATATACTCGAAAATTCGTGGTATTACCGGAACTTCCGTAGTAAGTGGTGAGCGTAGTCGAACCGAAAGTCGCCACAAATATCTCGAATTGCAGAGCAGTTATACAGCTATGGGCTGCTTTTCATCTTTAATTTTATAAACTTTTATTGTATAATAAGATAGAAAATCACAAAGTTGACTTTAGTAAGAAGCCATATTGGAGAAGAGTGCTATGACTTGTAGGCTTCGACCTGCATTTGTAGGGTGGATTCTGTATACAACTATAATCTTTGGCCTCACTGGTGCGTGCAGTACTGAACATTATAAATCGCAAGCCGACAAAGAGGTATATAAGATTATTGACGGCAAATGGCAGGATGAGTTCGGCATAAAAACCAATTACAGAATCAATGATGTAAACGCTTCACCCAACGACATCTGCGTTGAAAAAGCTGTTCCCGAATCAGCCGTCTTATCTCTCGTACAGGCAGTTGCAATCGCCACAGCACAAAATCGAGACCATCAAACCCAAAAAGAAGCGCTTTACTTAACAGCCCTTGACTTGACGCTGGCCCGACACCAGTTCGCCTGGCAATGGTTCGGCACAATCGACTCCAGATACACCAGAGACAGCGCCGATGAAAGCGTCGGCAGTAGTCTCGGAGCGGGCTTTAACCAGCTATTGGCCAACGGAGCACAGATAAGCACCAGTATCGCCATTGACTGGGCACGCTTTCTCACAGGAGACCCACGAACTTCTCTTGCTTCGGTCCTCAGTGCGACTGTCGTGCTGCCGCTGCTGAGAGGTAGCGGCCGAGAGGTCGTCCAGGAAAACCTTACCCAAGCGGAGCGCAACGCCTTGTATCAGATACGCTCGTTCAATCGCTATCGTAAAACATTTGTGGTTTCGATTATCGATGAGTATTACAGTGTTTTGCAGCTAAGAGAAGAGGTAACCAATGCAAAGAATAATTACGATATGCAGGTCAAATCAAAACAGCGTCTGGATATGTACGCTGAAGCTGGTCGTGTGAATCGTTTCGATGTAGACGAAGCAGAACAGAGTATGCTGAGGGCGGAAAATAGCTGGGTAGCGGCCCAGCAAAGGTATGAACAGGCACTCGACGAGTTTAAGATAATGCTGTCTTTGCCAACCGACGCCGACATAGAGTTAGACCAGAATGAACTGGAGGTTTTGAAGGAAGCCGGGATAAGCAAGCCCAGCTATACACCGGAGGCGGCTATTGAAACGGCATTAGCCCGGCGTCTGGATTTAGCTAACAGCGCCGATATGGTTGACGACGCCGAGCGCAAAGTGATGGTGGCTGCCGATAATCTTGGTGCGGAACTGAATCTGACCGGCAGCGCCACTGTGAACTCAACAGAAAAGACAAAATTCACAAGGTTGCAGTTTCATAATGGAACCTACGGACTGGGCCTTGACGCTGATTTGCCATTTGATAGAAAGGTTGAGCGTAACGCCTACCGTGAGGCACTAATAGCATCTACACAACAACAGCGAACATATCAAAACGACGTTGACCAGATTAAACTGGAGGTACGCAATGCATACCGCCGTCTGCGTGAACAAGGGGAGGCATACCGTATTCAAAAATCGAGTTTAGAATTAGCCCAGAAGCGAGTCGAGAGCAACGAAATGCTATTAGACGCCGGCCGAATAACAGTGCGACTTTTGTTGGATTCACAAAATGCTTTGGTAGATGCCCAAAATAGTTACACAAGAGCATTAGTAAACCATACCGTTACAAAATTGAACTTTTTCAGCGATATTGGTGTATTACAGGTCAGACCTGATGGAATGTGGGAGCAAAAGACACAATGACAAACAGTATTAAAAAACAAGGCGAAAATGCGTTTATAAATAAGCTTCGGAATTTGCTGGGTATGATTACCAGCTCAAGGCAGTTGACTGTTTTTGTGGTCCTGGCGGCAATAATTCTATTAGCGTTGTTGATATCAATCTTGATGAGGACAGGACGTTCATCAAGCTCCGGTGCAAACCTAAACACATTCACTGCTCGGCGGGATGATTTAGCCATCGCTGTTACTGAAAGCGGCAGTATCAAAGCTCGTAATACAATAGATATCAAATCTGAGGTTGAAGGCCAGGCAACAATAATCAGCATCGTTCCTGAAGGTGCTTATATTTCGCAAAAAGATGTTGATAACGGTAAAGTGCTTGTGGAGCTGGATTCTTCGAACTTGACCGAACAGCTTGCACAAAGAGAAATTGACTTTGTCAGTGCCGAGGCAAGCTATGCCGAGGCAAAGGAAAATTTCGACATTCAGCTAAAACAGAATGAGAGCGATATTACCGAAGCTGAACTAAAGGTAAAGTTCGCACTGATGGACTTTGAAAAATACCTTGGTGAAATCGTCGCAAACAGGTTTACCAAAGATATAAATCCGGCGCAAAATCCGACAGGCGGTATATCCTCGCTTCTCGAGGACCCCAATCTGGGTGGGGCAGCTTTGCAAAAGCTAAACGAACTATTGGACAACATCAAGCTGGCTGAAAGCAGGCTCGAAAGAGCGGTTGATACATTGAACTGGACGCGGAAGCTCCGCGAAAAAGAATATGTCTCTGACACCGAGCTGAAGGCAGATGAATTGGATGTTCAAAGCCTCAAGATACAAAAAGAACAGACTGGTATGGATTTGGAGCT
>CAZOQJ010000047.1:0-16121 GCA_964581905.1 uncultured Pirellulales bacterium | reverse complement strand
TTGGACATACTAAAACCTACTCTTATCGAATAAGCCTTCTGCGGCAACACAGCGAACGTTTCTTCATCGGTATAATCATCCCCTATAGCTAACAAAAAATCCCAATTTTGTTGTGAAAGCCACAATTCAGCAGCCCGACCCTTGTTGATACCAAGGTTCTTAACCTCAATTATTTTGTTCCCCTCAAATACGCCCACATCTAAATTGGCTGTCAGGTTCAAAAGAGTATCCCTCATCTCCTGAACTCGCACATTGGCCAATTCAGGAGATGCTCGGCGATAATGCCATACCAAAGAGAAGTCCTTCTCTTCGACGAATGCTCCCGGAGTACGGTCTGCGTAAAGCTCAAGCACAGGTCTAATGGTTTGCTTCCATTGGCTTTTAAAGGTCTCGATGCGCTGCCAGTCCCGGCCTTTGCGGCGAAACCAGCCACCATGTTCGGCAACCAATCCGACATTAAAGGAACCGAACCATTGCTCTAATGTCTGCTTATCCCGCCCACTAATTAATACAATTTCATTACTTTTATCGCTTGATAGGCACTTTACTGAATTTAAGGTTTCTTTGTCCGGACATGCTTTTTCCGGCCTATCCTTAAAACTCACCAGCGTTCCATCATAATCTAATAAAAACAATCGATTCTGACTTTTTTGGTAGTCCTTGATTAATTGCTCTCTCGACGATTTGGACAACTTCCGAGCGGATAGCTTTTGCTGTTGCTCTTTAATCTTAATCAGAGCGCTAATAAAGTCGTGGCTCCACCTCGATACTGTATAGCGGGACAACCTTTCCTGCATCAATCTATTACGCTCCATTTGCTCTTCAATGGGCATTTCCAGGGCTTGCTTTATTGCTTGTACAATCTGTTTCTTGTTGTTGGCATTAACGATTAGGGCCTCTGCCATTTCACTGGCTGCGCCGGTCATTTCACTTAGGATTAAAACACCTTTACCGTCCTTTTTTGTAGCTATAAATTCTTTTGCTATGAGGTTCATACCATCCCGTAGCGGAGTAACCAAAGCAACATCAGCCACATTGTATAAAGCCACCAATTTTGCAAAGGGCATAAATCGATAAAGGTACCAAACCGGCATATACCCAATCGCGCCTTGTTCTCCGTTGATTCTACTGACAATATGTTCGAGTCGCTCCCTGAGCAATTGATAATCCCCGACGTCTGTGCGAGAAGGCACCGCTACCATAATTAACGTTACTTTGCCTTTATACTCAGGATTTTCCGACAAAAATAAATCAAAGGCCTCCAATCGCTGAATAATACCTTTTGTATAGTCTAACCTGTCTATAGATAGGATTACTTTACGGTCTCCGGTTTGCTTGCGTACCTTCTCAGTTTCCTTCTTAACATCTGCACCATTCACAGCGGCGGAATACTTCTGGTAATCAATGCCCATCGGAAAGGTATCAACCTGAACAACTCTATTATCTATATTCAGTTTACCTAATGTATGCTCAATGCCGGCTATTCGGCAGACACTGCTCAGGAAATGTCTTGCATAATCATAAGTATGGAAACCTATCAGGTCTGCTCCCAACAAACCCTCCATTATTTCCTGACGCCATGGTAGTAATCGAAACAATTCAAACGAAGGAAATGGAATATGAAGAAAGAAACCTATTTTTGCCTCAGTAAGGTTTTGTCGAATTAGCTTAGGCAACAGCATTAATTGATAATCGTGGACCCAGATATAGTCATCGTTTGCAGCAACTTTCAATATTTCATCACAAAAAAACTGGTTTACTTTATTGTAAGCTTGCCAGAAACGCCGTTCATAAGCAGCACGGGTCGGAAAATAATGAAAAAGAGGCCAAATCGTCTTATTACAAAATCCTGAATAATAAAGCTCTAATTGCCTTTGTGACAGGAATATCGGCACACAATTTTCAGTAACAAGTTTTTCCCTGATTTGGTCCTTATCTTTATCGGTTAATCTCTCGCTTGCTATCCCAGGCCAGCCTATCCAAAGACGCTCATATGAATCAGGAAGTGAGGATAGTCCCGTCGCCAGCCCTCCGGGACTGGGGCGAAAGTGGAATTCTCCTTCCCTTTTCGAGATGCTAAACTGCAACCGATTAGCTATGACAAGTAATCTTGCCATGAGTTACTCCACTGATAAAATGTGTGTGAATTGTAAAATAGGAATACTCTGTTAAAACAATAGAAAAACACATTTGTTTTAGTATAAAAAACTAACATATAATAACAAGCACAAATAATGTAAATGCTCGATTCCTTGATAAAAAACCTGAATTTAGCTTTAGAAAAAGCGATAAAACGACCGATTAAGTTTTCCAGAAGTTCATTGAAAAATTGCTCATTTTTGCTCATTTTTGCTCATTTTTGCTCATTTTTGCTCATTTTTGCTCAGTTTTGTGTTATTTGCTTGACTTGTATATAGTGATTTGGTATAAAATATTTATGCGGGCTAACCCCTGCGGTGTTTGTAAGAAAGTAGGTGTTGAAAGAACCGATACCCATATTCAGGGAAATCAGGCCTTGACGAATCGGAAAAGCCTACTTCGATAGGACTTTCGGGCGCAAGCAACGATTGCCCACCTGGAAATAATGGGTTCTCTTCAACCGCTTTTTTACGGCACAAGCGGCGGCAGCTACGCAGCTCATAAAAGGCCTGTTTTCGCAGGCCTTTTTGTTTTCAAAACGAGCTGCAAGATTTACAGCTTATAAGGATTTTATCGATTGCGTGACTTTTTACCCCGTTAGAAAAAAATCTCCGTTCTTTGGGCGGGCAAGCCCGCCAGCCGGTTGGCGGGGTGAAAAATACATGGTGAGGGTGGAACTTTAAACCCACCTTCGCTTTCTAACGGGGTTTACTGCAATAACAGTAATAACAAAAACTTGGATAGCACCTCAGCACCTATGATACTCACGATGAAGGTGATGATTGCCTTTGCCCCTTTTATATTGCAGGATACTGCATAGGCACGATACATTAATGCGACCGTCCAGACAATCATCAAAACGGCAACAATGCCAGCCAAAATAAATATGCACAAGTCTGTATAATTCAATGCTGTAGAACCAGCCGGTGAAGTAAATCTAGACATCAGATACATACTAAATCTCCGGTTGGCCTTGGGAAGCATCGCAATAGAGGTGATTAAGTAAGGCCAGCGAGCTAATGCCTGTGTTCCAAAAACATCTATCATTCGCGGTGAAGAAGATGACAAAATCAAACCAAAGAAAAAAAGCGGAACTGCCAAAGATAACCAATCTATTACACCCTCAGCAAAAAAATACCATAGAGGCACTTCATTGCCGACATGTACATCCAGGACACCGTCAAAATGAGTATTGCCGAGCGACCCAATGAGTGCGCTTATCAAAATAATTCCTAAACCCAGTAGCATGGCCTTATAGCCAGCCACAAATCTAAAAGGATTAAAAAGCCATTGACTAATACTTCTGCCAGGCATAATTTCTCCGCTATTTTTGACTTCTTTCACGGTTTTCCTTTCAACTATTTTCTTGGCTGCTCTCACCATGTTTGAGGCGTTCGATAATTTCATCGAGACGATTACGAACTGTTGGGTAGCTAAGTCGTAAAAGCCGAGCCATCTCTTTTAACGACCCGCTCGATTTAATAAACTCAATTATAAAGGTTTGGTCTTTCGGCGATAGTCTTGTCAGTATCGGTAGTTCATATTCGCCCTGGATTTCAGTTTGGCACTGCTGACAGACAAGACTCTTGGCTTTAAGTTGACTATTGCACGCCGGACATGTTGTTGGCAATATTTTCATAACTTGTTGACCTTTTGCAAAAATAATTCAGGATTAGTGACACTCAAAAGGATTGAATAACTATCTTTCGTTGGTATATAAACAATCTGTTCTCTATCAGTTAAAAACAGAAGCGCCTTTTCTTTGTTTTTCAATCTGAACCATCCTTCGAGGTAACCGGGGAGCCCGACACCATTAGTTCTTATTTTTGGCCTGTGTCTTTCATCTTCAAAGAGATTCAAAATTCGTACATCTCTCATAACTAAGGAATTTTTGGCGATGGTTCTTCCGTACAAAGCTCCCTGTATTTTGAGCCCCTCATCGGTTATAACAAACTTTGTATTTCGTGACGAGTAGCCAAAATAAGCAAATATACTACCGATGGCTATTATCAATACCATAAAAAACAGCTCGACGAAAACAATTCGGCTGAAGTGTTTGATATGATGAACGCATGAAAACGCCAGTACGATGAATGGTATAAGCATTATTAAAAAGATGCCCGATAGGGCCAAATATGTTGAAATCGGTGCTGGTACTATTGTGAAAGTTTTATTAGCCATATTTGTGCGCCTCTTTTTTAATAAGCCTTTATTTGTTTTGTTAAGCTTATATTTAATATGTTATATCTAATATTTAACTATATTAAACTATAAATTAAATAATGCAAGTATAAAATTGAAAATATTCAATTTTTTTTTAAGATAAGCCAAAACCATGTTGGGAAGCTTATCAGATTTGGATAATTGGGATACTTTTATGGATTGTATTGAGTATATGGCCTATAAAGAAACAATAATATAGGACTAATAAATTCTGCTGGACATAGTGCTTGCCTCTTTTTTCCCGTTAAGCCAGATAATAGATTTGTCGATTAAATATAAGCTGATGGTATATCACTATTTAGAATAAATTATTAGTTGTTGTTATTAAAGGATTTACGCAGAGGAGATGCAAAATGCCAAATGTTATGAGCTTCACTGTTCTACCAGCACTTCCGGAGTGCATAAAAGACCTTGACCTTATTGCCAGGAATATGTTCTGGACGTGGAATCCTGAGTTTGTGGAGTTATTCAAGCGCATTGACAGTACTTTATGGTCAGCTTGCGGCCATAATCCAGTCGAATTTCTGGGCAATGTTGCACAGTTAAAATTGGAAGCCTTGGCCGAAAATCAGGGCTTTATATGTGAGCTGCAGCGAGCTGTGGAGAAGCTAAATTCGTACCTTAATGCGCCAACGTGGTTTGAAAAGGTTTGTTCAATTTCCAACGAGCCGATTATAGCTTATTTTTCCGCCGAGTTTGGAGTTCACGAATGCCTGCCTATTTACGCCGGCGGCTTAGGTATTCTGGCGGGTGACCACCTAAAAAGTGCTTCGGACCTCGGTGTCCCATTAGTTGGAGTCGGCCTTTTATATCAGAAAGGGTATTTCCGCCAGTATTTAAGCATCGATGGATGGCAGCAGGAAGTTTATCTTGAAAATGATTTCTACAATAAACCGATTGAACTAGTTCGCAAAGACAGTGGACGACCCTTGACCATCAGTGTTGAATATCCGGGCAGATGTGTCGTTGCGCAAGTTTGGTGTGTTTCCGTTGGAAGAGTAAAACTGTACCTGCTGGATACTAATGTAGCTGCTAATTCGCTGGGGGACCGTATGATAACCAGCAGTCTGTACGGTGGCGATAGGGAGCTGCGAATCCGCCAGGAAATTATGTTGGGAATTGGCGGCCTAAAGGCCCTGACAGCTATGGGTATCTCTCCTACTGTCTGCCATATGAATGAAGGGCACGCTGCTTTTATGGCGCTGGAGAGAATCAGAGAGTTGCGAAATGACCAGAATATGACTTTTGACGAGGCCGTGGAGGCAGTAAGAGCAGGAAATGTCTTTACAATGCACACACTTATAAAAGCCGGTCTTGACGAATTCTCTGTTGAATTGATGGACAAGTACTTTGGAAGTTACTTTCCTCATCTTGGCATAAATAGAAAACGGTTTTTAGCATTGGGCAGGATACTCCCTGACGATGATGATGAGCCGTTTAAGATGCCGGTTCTGGCAATACAGCTTAGCAGTTATGTTAACGGTGTAAGCAAATTGCACGGACAAATATCACGTGAGATGTGGGGTAGTCTATGGCCCCGGGTTCCTACTAATGAAGTGCCAATAATATCGGTTACAAACGGCATTCACGTCAGAAACTGGTTATCAGATGAGATGGACTCTTTGTATCAGAGGTATCTCGGGCCGAACTGGTTCGATGAAACTACTGATGCATCAGTGTGGGAAACAATCGAACAAGTTCCTGATGAAGAAATCTGGCGAACACATCAAAGATGCAAGGAGCAGTTGATTGTTTTTGCACGCAAACGGCTTAAAGCCCAAATGCAACGCCGGGGCACTTACCATACCGAATTGAACCAGGCTGAGGAGGTTCTCGACCCTGATGCGCTGACAATTGGTTTTGCAAGAAGGTTTGTGAGCTATAAGAGAGGTGATCTACTGCTTAGGGACCCACAACGCCTTGTAAAGTTACTAAGCGACCAGAATAGGCCCATCCAGATTATTTTTGCTGGAAAGGCCCACCCAAAAGATACAGCAGGCAAAGATATAATACGCCAGATTATTCACTTTGCAACACAGTACAATGTCCAACGGCGTTTGGTGTTTCTGGAAGATTACGATATGGATGTAGCGAAGGCTTTGATTTGCGGCGTTGACATTTGGTTAAGCTGTCCTCGCAGGCCAATGGAAGCCAGCGGCACAAGCGGTATGAAAGCAGCGGTCAACGGTGTGTTGAATATGAGCACTTTAGACGGCTGGTGGTGTGAAGGTTATACGCCTGATATCGGCTGGGTCATTGGTGCCGGCGAGAGATACGAGGATAACGATTATCAGGATAGAGTAGAGTCGCAAGCAGTCTACAATCTGCTGGAGAATGAAGTCATCCCGCTGTATTACAAGCGCTCTGCTGACAATTTACCGCGGGCCTGGATACGCAAAGTAAAGAATTCTATCAAATGGATAGCGCCAAAGTTTAGCACACACCGAATGGTTGCTGAGTATACACGAAGGTTTTATAACCTGGCTGCTACCAGATGGCAATATTTGAATGCTGATGCTATGACCAAAGCAAAGGCATTTGCGCAGTGGAAATCCGATATGAGAAAGGCCTGGCCAGATTTTGCCGTCAAAGATGTCATAATGGAAGTCAAAAATGGCAATGGTGCCGAACCGCTAAATCCCAAAAAGCCGCAACTTAAAGTCGGCTCACAATTGAGTGTCAGGGCACTGGTCAAGCTTGGAGCGGTTACTCCTAACGATGTTTCGGTTGAGCTTTATCACGGTCCTATAGACACTTGGGGTAATATTAAAGACAGTTCAGCTGTAAGGATGGATTACAAAGAGACTTCAGGGAAGAGCGGTGAACATTGGTTTTCCGGGAGGATGAACTGCGCGAAAACCGGTCAGCACGGAGCGGCTGTTAGGGTTTTACCCAGGCATACTGACTTAGTTAATCCTTATGAACTCGGCTTGATTTTATGGGAAAAGGCGAATTAGCTCATTATCGCCATGTCTTTGGATACTGCATTCTATGAACTACGAACAAAGAACGATGAACTAACAACGCTTCGTCGCCATAGCTATGGAGCGTCGGCGACTATTCATTTTCTTTACTGCTCAAAAGCTCATAAACCTCTTCAGCGGAGGTTGCTTTCTCAAGTGTCTGTTTGAATGGCTCATCAAGCATGAGTCTGCTTATCCTGGCTAATGCCTGTATGTGCGGGCCGGTTTGGTCAGTTGGTGACACCAGTAAAATAACAATTGTTACTGGTTTTCCGTCGATGCTTTCAAAATCAATAGCTTTGCCTGCTATTCCAATTGCCATAACCAGTTCCTTGACTGCCTTGCATTTGCCGTGCGGCACGGCGATTCCGGAGCCGATGCCCGTGCTTTTGGTTTGCTCACGTATCAGCACCGCTTCTAAAGCAACATCTCTGTTTAACAACAATCCATTGTCATTGAGCAAATCTACCAGTTCGGTTATTACGGTTTTTTTGTCTTTGCCTTGAAGCGGAGCCTTTATACAGGACGGATGCAATATTTGTGTTAGTATCATTTTAAGCTATACCTTTGTAATACACCTCTTGTGAATATTTGTACAAACCATTCATTATATCTGTTTATGGGTTTAATTTCAATAACTTTATAAAATTTTTTCCTTTTTACTCACAATATATACATCGAAAATCCACATTAGGGAAATTCAATGTTCCTTGGCCACCACGAAGTCTAATAAAAAGGCTGGCTAAAACCAAAGTAGCCAGCCCTTCGTTCCAATCTATCAGGACTCAGCTTATTTAAGCTCTGATTCAACTGATTCCACGAATTCCAGCCAGGTGCCTTCATCTATGGCCTCTTGCATATCAGGGTCGAGCCAGAGTTCGTCAAGCCATTCGAGAATTTCCTTGATATTGACTTCTTTGACCTCTAAGGTTTTTTGCATAGCCGATATTGTTGTCTCTGGTGTTATCTCATAGAACTTTTGGCTCTTAGCGGCTAATCTATCAGGTCTTGCTTTGAGGCTTTCTGTTGCGCTGGAGAGCATCAAATCATCACTGCTGCTGATTGTAGTAACAGTCTTGGGACTTTCGATACTAAGCGCAGTTTCAAGGCTCATACTTTCAAAAGCAAGGCCGTCATCACTGCCGCCACCGCCGCCCATAGAGAGCATCCATCCTTCATCGAATGCCTTCTCCCACAGCCAGTCTTCACAGAACAAGGCAAGATCATTATAGTCGATCGAGTTATTGTCTTCCAAGTCACAATCTTCATCGTAATTGCCGTCACCAGTTTCGCTTTGCCAAGCAGCAGCCAAAATAGCGTAGTCAATAAAGTCAACATTGCCGCTTTCGTCAAAATCAGCGGGACTCCAGTAGTATTCATCGGCACCTATATCAACCCTGCCGTACTTGATGCGACCTTCACCATCAATATCTGTCTCGTCACCATAGTTACCATTCGGGTCGCCGGCGTCTTTACACTGCGAGTTTTCGTCAATATGTAAGTCATTGGGATTGCTTGGGTTCTTAAATCCTGGGTCACCGGTGACATTTCCGGTACCGGAATGGGTATTCTGTAAGCAGCAGTAATTTACAGTATCAAAGGTGCCGTTTTCACGATAGAAATCATTGCTGTCATTGTCGTAGATAATGCAGTTAATCACATTCGGGTCAGCACCCTGCTCACTTGATTCTACGCCATAGGTATAATTATCATAAATAGTGTTGTTTCTAACAAGTGGCACAGAACTCTGATTGCTAAAACAGATTCCAGCACCACCGTAATAAGCATACTGGTCGGTGCCGTTGTTGTGTATCCAGTTATTCTTAATGGTTGTTACCAAGTTATTGTTTAGTTCGATACCATCTTCACCACTATAACGAATCACACTGTTTTTAAGGGTGAGGTTACAACCGGAACTCGTGTACAAACCATTGTCGGTGCTATCGGCAATAACACTGTGGTCAATAGTTAAATCAGAATTCGATGCTTGAATTCCATTGTCATTTGAATTTTTGATTGAACAATTGGTAACTGTTGTCGTGACGTCACTTGTTTCAATTCCGTTATCGTTGTTGCCCTCAAAATCAGAATCTGTAACAGTTAAATTGCCGCCGCTACCATAAATTCCATCGGTCGTATGGTTTTTGAAAACAGAATCATCAACAGCAATGACGGTATATGTTGCCATATAAATACCCTGTGAAGTTGTGTCATTGCCGTCAAAAATACAGTTAGATACTTCAGGCCAGCATGATGAAGTGGCTCTCAAGCCTTGACTTGAGTTGCCAATAAATGTACAGTTGTGGATATCGGGATACGAGAAGTTGTAACACTCGATACCATAATAATAATTATCTTTTAGTTTGCAGTTGACAATAGAAGCATCAGAGGAATTAAGGTAAATACCTGAACCACCATAAGAACCGGTTATAGTAAACCCGTCAACGATTGCGTCGTCAATGTTGTCAGTATATACGACATCATAAACAGCATCGTAATAATTGTCGCCAATTTGACCTTCAAGAATGGTTTCATTGTTCGGGTCAGCAAAATTACGGTCATATAGCCCGCCCCTGTAAGAACCTTCAGGAGGAAAATGGCCAAACAGTCCGACATCCTCGATTAACTCAAAAGTTGCATTCTTATACGAATTATCTTCTCCCATGTCCCAGATGGGCTTATATGTCCCGGCTGCAACCCAGATAGCAGTTACTGAAGCACCGCAGTTTCGAGCACCGGTAAGACCGTCTTGCAGCAGGTTATACGCATCGTCCCATTGATGTGCCGTTATTGAAACCATTGGCATCTTCGTCAACATAAATAATCTCAGTACCCCAGGAACACACGTTTGTATCTATAATGTGCCAACTAAGGTACTCATCACCCTCTATTTGAACTTTATTCGTGATAACACCACCTGGTCTTGCCCAGTTATTGACCCCAACTCGAATCTGAAACTCGTTGGAATCATTTGCACTTATATCATTGATATCCCATGTAACAGTATGTTCATTGCTATCGTAAACACCACCGTCGGAAATCAAGTTCGGCTCATCAACTTCCTTCGGAAGATAATCAACGATTACAACATTGCTGTCGGCATAGCCATTAGCATCCCAAGCAATATTGTAGTAAAGCCAATTGTATGGTGTGCCAAGTAACTCATGTTCTTCTTTACTAATTAAAGGGTAAACACAATTAACATCGTTGTCATCTTTGACAATACTGAAAAAAGGGTCCTTATATCCAACGTCGGAAACAGCACAACCAGCAGGGTCACCAATGTCGCCAGAACTCCAATGTTTGGTCAGATTTGGATCATAAACCATCAATCTATCCCGTGTTGTGGAAGTACCATCTTCATAGGTTGTTAGATACACGTAACCTGTGTCTTGATCCACTGCTATTCCCAAAACAGAGCTACCAACTTCTACACGATTTTCAGTGCTACTGCCCAAATCATACTGAGTCAAGTAATAACTCCCTCCAAACCATGCAGGCCCTGTGTAGAGATATTGATTTGGCACATCAATTGCTATACCAACTGCTGAATCGGTAATACTAATTTCACCTTCTTTTGACCAATCGTTTGTGTCATAATATTTCACATCATTGGTATCATCGCCGACATATAACAACTAATATTCTTCGTCAAGTGCAAGGCCATATCCGTCCTCACAATCCTCCAATTCGATATAGTAAGGGTCACCGTAAACTAAAGTTAGTTCTCTGTTTTCCGCATCCCAAGAGTAAACATAAAGACGATTTGTAGGTCTGTTAATAGCGTACAGTCTATCTTTGCTATCATCAAAAACAAGGCCAGCCAAGTTACTTGCTTGAGGAGCAATAACAGTATCCACATACTGCATTGATTTAGCATCAACTACTTCTATCTCATCTTGATTTTCAAAAGTGAGAAATAAATACTGACCGTATTCTGATTCGTCGATAGCAATACCTACAGGACCTCCATAAGTTGTGTCGTACTCAGTTTGATAAGTTAAGCTGTTGGCATCAACCTTATAAGCCTGTACTTTATTCGCGTTAGTGCTTGAGATTACATATACCGACTTTCCTGCTTGAACTGTGTTTACTAATGTCACATAGATAAGCAAACAAAACATTCCTATAATAGATTTCTTTCCAAGTTGCATTTTTTACTCCTTAAGAAATGGTTATTGATTTTCTCTTACTTTCTCTTTCTTATAAGAAGCCCTCCTAAGCCCAATAGTAAAAACGTTGCCGGTTCAGGGATAAAGTTTATCTGGTCAATTTCATATTGAGTAAACTGGTCTAGCATGAAGTTACTGCCGTCTAATAATTGATAGCCGATGATGTGTTCATCATAATAGAGAATACTGGAATAATATACATTGAACTCACTATTCTCTTGAAACGAAAACCCATGTTCAAAAACCACATTACCACCATAAACATTTAGAACGGCATAGCCATCGAGACTAAGCATTTCCCAAGTTAAATCTCCGCCATAAATATTCGCAATCGCATAGTCTCGTAGTCTACCATCGCCCTGATTGACCTGCCCATCATTTATATTGATGGTGATATAGCTGGGAGCTTCAAATATCCCCTCAAATATACCACTATTAAGATTGAAGATACTTGAATCAAAAAGTTCTATGTCGGTAAGCGATGCACCTTCAAGATTTAGTGTTCCCGAATTCCAAAGTTGCATACCATCTATGGAACCACCGTGGAAATTTAATGTGCCCAAATTATGGATATACATCTCACCAACCGAACCCGCAGTCATATCTACCGTTGCAGTGTAAAATATGTCTACTGTATCGTAACTACCCCCATCAATTGTGCCGTCGTCGGTAAAGGTTAAAGTTGTTGCTTGGCACAAAATCGGCATAAAAAGCAGCAAAATCAGAATTTTAGGTATTTTCTTTCGCATTTTCTCTCCTTTTTGCATTAGTTTTTTCCTTGTTTTTTGGATTTAAAAACCTCGTTACCATCATTTTCTCATAGACCATCTCTTGCCGTAGCAATCAGCCAGTGAATTACCTCCTGCCGTGTCGGTTTTCTCCTCCTGATACACTTGATTTTTCCGATTGTGATTATTCCCGAAAAAGACATTTACTATAGTTATTTTACAATTACTGCATTGCTCTTGTCAAGTAAAATCTGGGGAAATAGGGGTGTCCAGGGGACATCCCTATATTACCGACTGGCTTCGCAAGGATTTGCTGCGGAGAAGCTTATGAGAAAACCCCGAAGTTTGAAATACATTTTCCCTTTACATCCGGTATAGAAATGGTAGAATTAAACCTTGAAAATGGCGTGAATCTGCCATGTGTTAATTGGACCGTATAATACATATATGAGATAAGCTATGGAAAAGATAAAGCTTTACGACACGACCCTCCGCGATGGTATGCAGGCTGAAGGTGTCAGTTTTTCGCTGGATGATAAGCTCTCAATTACAAAATGCATAGACGAGCTTGGCCTCGATTACATTGAGGGCGGATATGCCGGCTCTAACCCCAAAGAGACGCAGTTCTTTGCCGAAGTGGCAAAACTCGGCTTGAAGAATTCAAAAATTGTAGCATTCGGCAGCACCCGAAGGGCTAATACCAGTGTTTCGGATGACGTTTCGCTCAAAGCAATACTCGAGTGCAAAACTCAGGCTGCTACTCTTGTCGGCAAAAGCTGGGATATGCACGTATCTAATGTACTTGGTTGCTCGCTCGATGAGAACATTTCTATGTGCGCTGAGTCAGTTGAGTTTCTAAAAAAGCACAGCCTTGAGCTCATCTTTGATGCTGAACATTTCTACGATGGCTACAAGAATAATCCGGAATATGCGATGAAGGTTTTGGCTGCTGTTGCTGAAGCCGGTGCCGATGTGCTGGTGCTTTGTGATACGAATGGCGGTTCTTTGCCGGATGAAGTGCATGAAATTACGAGTGTCGTTTGTGAAAAGTTCAGTCCAATGGTGGTCGGCATTCACGCGCACAATGACACTGACTGTGCCACAGCTAATACGCTCGCTGCGGTTCGAGCTGGTGCCCGCCACGTTCAGGGCACAATGAACGGACTCGGTGAAAGATGTGGCAACGCTAATTTCTGCACCATTATTCCAAACCTTGTGTTTAAGACGGGATTTGAAGTTCTTAGTCCGGAAAAAACCAGGACACTAACAGAGGTATCACGTTTTATCTTCGAGATTGCAAATCTAACGCCAGTGATGAATATGCCCTATGTTGGCGAGAGTGCCTTTGCCCACAAGGCGGGCTTGCATGTTGACGCCCTGCGAAAGAGCAAATACGCCTATGAGCACATCGCTCCGGAACTTGTCGGCAACGAGCGCAAGTTCCTCATATCTGAACTAAGTGGTAAATCCAATGTCTTAGCAGAATTAGAAAAGGCAAAGATAACTCAGGATAAAAAATTAGCTAAAAAGATACTTGAGCGTGTTCAAGAACTTGAAAGCGAGGGTTTTCAATTCGAAGCTGCCAATGCAAGTTTTGACCTGCTTGTCAAAAAAGTTATGGGAACTTTCAAGCCGTCTTTCGACCTTATTAAGTACTATGTCACTACAGAAAAACGGGCAACAGGAGACCTGGTTACTGAGGCCACAATAAAACTGAAGGTCGCAGACAAGGTTAAGCATGTTGTTGGTGAAGGTGATGGCCCGGTCAACGCACTTGATGCAGCGTTGCGAAAGTCGCTTGAGGATTCTTATCCGATTATTAACGAAATTCATCTTATTGATTATAAAGTGCGTGTCGTTAATGCTCGAGCTGGAACCGCTGCACGTGTACGAGTAATAATTGAGTCGAGGGACAAAAGCGATGTTTGGGGCACAGTTGGCTGCTCTGAAAACATCATCGAGGCCTCTTGGCAGGCCCTCGTCGACTCTGTCGAATACAAACTACAGAAAGATGTTAAATAAATGCTTGTTTCTAAGAACTATTATTTATAAGCATTTGAAGCTCTTGTGGTATTGTTTGTTGCTTCTTTTTTCTGCGGTTTATTGTTCTGCGCTCGAAACGCGGGGTTGGATTCTCTGTTGATGCCAAATTAACAGCCTCAAGGGCTGTTTCAGCAAATAGGTCAGCTCCGATTTCTTCCCAAAGTCCCTCAGCACGGTTAAATAACCCGCCTGAAACCATAATTCGCATATTCGGCCAGGCATTTATTGCTCTTATCGTATCTATAAGCTGGCGTATATCCGGTGCTTGTCTTGGAGAGATACCATACATTAGTAGAATATCAGGGCCGTATTCGTTTATAAAGGCAAGGATATCATCATTAGTTAATCCACCACCCAAAAACTTAACTTCCCAGCCACTACTTTCAAACAAATCTGCCATCATTTGTGCCCCAAGCTCTTGTATTTCATGAGGTGCACAACAAACAACCATTTTTTTAGCTTTGCTTGGTTTACATGGCAACTTATTTTGTAACTGGTCAACTATTGTGTGATTAATGCGGGTAGCTAAATGTTCCTGAACAGGAGTGATTTTATCAGAATGCAGCAATTTTTCAATTTCCACCATGATTGGCCATATTATATTGACATAAACAGAGTTGGCGGGCACTCCACTCTGTAAGGCCTCTTCTATAACAACTCGGCAGCTTTTTCTATCGCCACGCAGTAGTGGTTCTAAATAACGCTCCAAAGTGCCTTCTTTCAACATAATTTAGTCTCCATTTTTATTTTCTATTTTACTTATATTGCCTATATTGCCATTCAAATATGGTCATTATTTTCATATGTTAATTTGGACAAGATGTTTTGAAAGTTATGTTTGTATCGGTTAGTAATGAGAAAAATCTTTAGTTAAAATAGGCAATTTACAATATGAAATAAAAAACGTTCTAAATCATTGATTCAATGTAAGCTATTTATTTGCATATACTTAGATGTATTACATAATTTTGAGCGAATAAAAATACGCATTTTTTGTCAAAAAACAGCGATATTTTGGTAGTTATGCGTGGGAATTAGCATATTTATATGAAGATTCTTGTTGTTGTTTTAGACATTTTTAGGAGCAGTTAAAACATGGAAGGAATCGAAGCAATACTGGAATTGGGACAAGAGTGTTACCGTAAAGGCATTAATAAAATAAATTAGCTATCAACTGTACAAGAAATGAATATTGTTAGAGAATACCATTTTTTGAAAAATGAAAGGTATAAAATAGGAAATTGCATAGCATAACAATCTTTGGTAAAAGAAAACCGAATAATTTATATTGATTTTCGATATAAAGGTAGTGTTTCTGGCGATGAAAAAAGCGACTGATAAAAAACGATGCAAAACTGGTCGATGTAGTTAAAATACACCTATAGAATTTGTCTTAAAAAGTATTTCGGGGTCCGATATTATGATTGATATAGTAGGAACAAAAACCATATCAGGGGTCGGTAACACGGGTCGGTTTGCACGATTTGTTTGGCAGACGATAGGCGCATCTACCTGGAGCTGTCTCAGGAGCAGGACATATCCTTTGGTCTGGACACAAATGATGATAATTGGTGTTCGCAGCGTACCAGTTATAATGATAACAGGGGCATTTGTAGGAATGATATTGGCAATTCAGGCATACGACCAGCTTAGAGCTATGGGTATGGAAGAGCGTCTTGGTGTTTTGATTAACATCTCAGTAGTGAAGGAATTGGGGCCTGTGCTTGCGGCACTTATGGTGGCTGGACGCGTCGGAGGTGCTTTGACGGCTGAGTTGGGTACTATGAATGTTACCGAACAAATTGATGCAGTCAAAAGTATGGGTACCAACCCGATACGATACTTAGTTGCGC
>CAZOQJ010000046.1:0-16566 GCA_964581905.1 uncultured Pirellulales bacterium | reverse complement strand
TTTTGATGAATTTTTCAATGCGCTTTCGCAGCCATAATTCGTGTATCAAATTGACATGAAATCTATCTCCGAAGTACTTTTTCATTGACTCATGACTTACTAAATAAGCTTGTGCCTCGACAGAGCCATGTGCTGTATTGACTGTTACGGTTTCTCTTTGGTAGCGTTTTCCTTCGTAACCATCGATTTCAGCCATTGCCCGGTCAGGAACATCGTGGATTAAAAAGCCCTCAATTTTTGAAGATGAGGCTTTGACGGCATAAAAATAGACATTGTCAGGGCTAACCCTTCGATAGTGTGGCAGCAGAGCTGGTTCGGTAAAGAGAAAGTTATCGCTGATTTTAGAGGGCTTTCTGGTAAGACTCAAACCACAGACGGACTGAAAGATTCTGCGGTCACGCAGCGAGCCATAGATAAAGAGATTGAATTTCGATTTGGTCATATTTCGTAACAGTACCACGGCCATCCTGGCCGTGGTATCACGGGCTGGAAGCCCGTGATACGCCACTTGTGTTTGTTCCAGAGTTTTCTTTTCGAATTCGGTTGTATAGTATGAATAGCTCTTTGAAGGCGCGAAGAATTACTCTCAGGTTAGCACCAGTTTGTACGCCAGCAGCGCGCGGATAATGATGTACGCCTTTTTGAGTAATAGAGCAGCCCTTGCGGGCAGCGCGAGCCAGGATTTCAGCATCGATAAGAGCACCGGAACTCGACAATTCGATATTATCAAAAATTTCTCTTTTGTATAATTTGAAGGCACAATCAATATCTCGGACTTTGATGCCAAAGAGCAGGCAGGTCAGTTTTGACCAGCACCAGCCGTTAATTTTGCGTATGAAGCTGTCCTGGCGGTTTAACCGGTAGCAGCTAACGATATCATGCTGCTTTATCAAGGGCAGCAATGGCGGCAGTTCGTTAATATCAAATTGGCCATCGCCATCGGTGTAAAAAACAAGCTCTTTTGTAGCTGCTTTAAAGCCGGATTTCAGGGCGGCACCATAGCCGAGGTTGGTCTGATGGTGGACGATTTTTACCCTGCTGTTTTGGTCGGCTATTTTATCAGCAATTTGTCCTGTCGAGTCGGAGCTGCCATCGTCAACGATAATTATTTCAAAGTCAAAATTTAATTTTTCAAGGACGGCAAGCGCCTGTTCAACAGTGCGGGTGATATTATCTTGCTCATTATAACAGGGGAAAAAGATACTGATGGAATGTGCTTCGATTCCCGATTCTCGATTCTCGATTCTCGTCGAGCATCCGGCCATCTTACCACCTTTTGCTATTATACACTCTGGTTCGTTCATCTAAACATTGTTTTACTTGAGCTGAGTAAAATTTCCTGAGCTCGTTATTACTCTGCACTTTACGGAGATTAAGTAAGTATATGCTTGCTATCCGAGCAGCTTCGCTTTTGAGCCGATAGCCGTCCTGTTTTATCCAGTCATCATTATGTTTTGCGAATGTGTCGACATAGTTTTTGCAGAAGTTCTCAATATGAGGTCTTAGCTCTGCGAAGTTTGCTGCAGTAACGACTATTTGCATTATTGAGGTTGGTGAGGGGTTTAAATTGAAGGCATTGAAAGCAAAATCAAGCCCCTGCCGTTTTGCATTTTGTCCCTCGGCAAATAAAAGCCAGAACCGGGCTTTTATAAGGTATTTGGTGAAATCGTCAGGGAATAGGGTTTTCCCATTAAATACACCATCGAAAAGTGTTTTTCCCTGAGGGGTTGTGATGTCGACGAATAATTTTTGCTTATTATCAAGGTAGACGACTTGCCAGTTGGGACTGTAATCGAGGCCCTTTACGAAAGGCTTATCAAACTGAGCGGCGGGCATCAAAACTGCCCAGACATCGTACTTTTTTAACTGCTTACCAATCCACTTACTGATTTCGATATAATCGTCAGAAGTCAATGCACGTTTTCTTACTTGGGCCTCTCGTATGGTTGGCCCTCCTGATATAATGCCAGTCCAGAGGTCAAATGTTTTCCTGTTATAAGCTGCCTGTGCTCTTCCATCCATAAACAATTGCAGAGGCGTTTTGCCGGTATTCGGGTCCGGCTGCTGGGCCCAGGCGATGAAGCCGCCTTCGGTCCAGTAATTAAACATTTTGCCTTTTAATTTATTCATTTTTATAAACTTGCCGGCGTAGAAGGGTTTTGCATCCGAGGCAGTCATCCGCATAAAAATAGAGGTTAATTTTGGGTCGCTGGGCCAGGGGTCGAGATAGACGCTCTTAAATTTAAGCCCCCACCAGATACCAAAGAACAAAACTGCCGCCGCACCAAGAGCGGTAAAGAAAAACTGAATGTTTTTCGGCATTGGCGGGACAGTCAATCGATGATGTTTGCCTAAGTTACGTGTCGCTGAAATTGCTCGAATAATCTGGTCAATGAGCATTGCTATAATTGGACAGGCAGCTATCCCTGCGATTGGTATGAATCTGCGGGAGCGAATAGCCATATAAATTGTAAGGGCAGCGATGGTCATTATCGCCAAATCGATTTTAGGCCAGTCATACTCATCGGATGTGTATGATTTGTGCTTGGGGCGCTGGTGAAATGAGCGTGAAGTGGCAATTAGAATGATGCCCCACAGTGCAAGCATTACCAATGCGATAATGAGCATTACCAGAAATGGCACAGCGGTTCCGACTGGGTTGTCCCATGCGAAAGCCGGGTGCCATTCATGGACATCACGCCAGCGTTCGGCGTTTTTGCTGGCGCTGATGATGAAGGTATGAGTTAGGTTAGTTAGATGGAAAGGATTGAACAGGACCACAGCTATGAAAGTGACAATATACGCGGCGATTGAGTGGTAGACACCTTTCAATCCGATGGAAACGAGGTTCTTTTTGGAAAATATCAATGCGATATCAAAGATTATAATCATAAAAAAGAACAAGAGAATGACCATTGTAAAGCCGGCTTTGGAGGCAGCAAGGTAAAAGACTGGCCAGGCAGTGATGTTATATAAAATGGCAGTCCATTTTTTGGATAAAGCGGTCATCAGGTGAAACCCAATGAATGGAATGAGCATTATAAATGCGTAGATATATCCGCCGTGAACATTGCACCAAAAAACCATTATGGGGACGATAAGCCAGATATATAAGACGTTTCGATATGTGGTAAGGACGAGTATCAGGAGAAAAGCTGCTACTAACATATTCGAAAAACCGGCAGGACGAACGTCAAGGAAAGAACGGCCTACGAATAATGCAAAGCAGGAGAAAATTGCACATAGAGCCGGATTGATGCCTAATAGTTTGCCGGTGTAATAAACACAAACAATAGTCACAATATAGATTACAAATTTCCAATAAACAAGTGCGTTGGAAGTAAAACTTGTGCCGTCTGCATAGGACGATTTAGGCACCAGCAGATGAAAGATAACGTGCGTGAGCCAGTTCTGGTTTACCCAGCCGGTAGGATGCCATTTTTTGACAGTCTCGATGCCAACGGTGTTGGTAATCCATTGTGCCCATTTGGGCCAGGTTTTTATTTCTTCTTCTGTTGGTCCTGCCTTATGTGAGTTAGCACTGAATGGTTCGACTGTGTCCACTCCGTGATTGACAAAGTGTCGGCCACAGGCCATTGCGACCCATGTGTCACCAGCGGCAACCATATGCGTGCAGGCATGGAAAGCAAAAATCGACATTGCCAGCCAGCCGAAAATCATAGGCCAGCCGGATAGAGCAGGACGATTTTCAATCTTCGATTTTCGATTTTCGATTTTCACACTCCTATTTCCAATTTTCGATTCCTATTTCTGATTTTTCAATCGTCATTCGGCAATCGTAAATCGACAATTCTATTGACTCAGCCATTCTTGTAGCCGGTCTAATCCTTTGGTTATATTGTCGAGTGAGCAGGCAAAGCTCAAACGAACATTATTATCACAACCAAATGGCAGGCCCGGAACGAGGGCAACATTGGCCTGCTCCAGAAGAGCTTTCGCAAAGTCCATACTGCCGTTGATTTTTGTACCATTAATATTTCGGCCATAATGGCTGGAAACATCAGGGAAACAGTAAAAAGCGCCGGTAGGTTTCGTACATTCAATGCCTTCAATGCTGTTTAGCCTCTCTGTCATATATTTGCCTCTGCGTTCGAATTCGACTCGCATCTTTTCCACGGTATCGCTCGTATCATTCAGTGCCGCAATTGCCGCATACTGACCGAAGGTTACGGGGTTAGAAGTCATATGAGATTGAAGGCGTCCCATTGCCTTTATAACTTCGAGCGGCCCTGCTGTGTATCCAAGGCGCCAGCCGGTCATCGAAAAAGTTTTGCTAAAGCCATTGAGAGTTAAGGTTCTATTATAAGCATCTTCGCTTAGTGAGGCAAAACTGGCGAATTTGGTGTCACCATAGATTAGCTTTTCATAGATTTCATCCGATATCACGTACACCTTTGTACCTTCGAGGACCTTGGCAATGGCTTTTAGCTCTTCGGGTGTATATGTGAAGCCGCCTGGATTATTGGGCGAGTTTAGCACCAGCATAGTGGTCTTATCTGTGATAGCCTCTTTTAGCTGCGAAGTGGTAATTTTATAGCTGTTATCTTTATCTGTTTTAAGGATTTTTGCAGTAGCACCGGCAAGCTTTATTGTCTCCGGATATGTTACCCAATACGGCGTTGGTAGTATAACCTCGTCACCAGGGTCAAGCACTGCCTGCATTGCCTCGTAAACCGAGTGTTTGCCGCCGATATTGATGATAATCTGGTCAGGGGTATATTTAAGGCCGTTTTCCTTTTCGAGCTTTGCGGCGATTACGGACCGCAGTTCAACTATGCCGGCTGCGGCTGTATATTTTGTTTGGCCGGCTTTCAAGGCCTGGATAGCTGCATCTTTAATATAATCGGGCGTATCGAAATCCGGCTCACCCGCGCCAAAACCGATTATATCAACGCCCTGAGCTTTTAGTTCCTTTGCGCGCGCGGTAACGGCTATAGTCGCCGAAGGCGGAACCTCCTGGGCACGTTTGCTGACTTTCATTTTTGTTCCTTTCAAACTTTTATTTTGCTTATTTTGGATAATGATATTAAAAAAAAGCAGCGGGTCAAGAATTTCTCGATGCCGGGTGCTAAATACTGCTTGCTCGATATTATGACAAATGTCCGGTAATAAGCAATGGGTGTGCATTGACAGCTCTCTATTTTATAGGTAATCTGTGTTTATGGTTCGCGTTTTTCAAATCTTGACTGTCGTCAGACAAGTTGTAGTTTTAAGCTGTGTGTGCCTGCTGGTAACCGGATGCAAAATCCCCGAAAAAAACAAGCCAATATGGGAGCAGGTCAAGATTAGCGATATAGCCCCATCCGCCAGCAGCGAGCAATCCGAGTCGCAATTCTTAAAGGCGATAAATTTTGACGTGCATATCTTTGAAATCCCGGCTGAAAACATTAACAAGCTGGATGATATCTGGAAGATTTTATACGTTCAACCGCTGCGGTTTCGGGATTACAAAGCTTTCCGGGCAAATTCATTTTTCGTCCGCTTCGGCCAGGCTCCGATGTGGAATCCGATGCTTGATTTGCTGCGTGCTGCCGATGGGCAAAAGGTAGTAACAGTGAAGCTGTTGTTAGCTGACAGTCAAACCAGTGATGTCGTAGTGGCCAGGTTAAACACCAAGCAAGAAGTTCTTTATATCTCAAGTGGTGGATTAACGGACAAAACTACTATTGGGCCGGGAATACTTTCACTGCGGGTGAGAGCTAAGAAAGCCTCCGGCTCAAGAGATATGTGCAGCATTATTGCAGAGCCGACATTTTCGGTACCTATAAACGGTTCAGTCCCAGACCTGGCTGAACGTGCGCGGAGGCATGAATTTATTTTTGACCCTCTGGCCTTCGGATTGAAAATGAGCCCGGGTGATTTTGTCTTGTTGGGGCCCGAAAGATACATCAGCGACCAAAGTGCTTTAGGCGGCTTATTCTTTAGCAAACCAAAAGGAAGTTTATTTTTTGGTGAAACCTTGCTTAAACCACCCGAACTTAAACCATCTGTCAGGGTATTCATATTGGTTTATTCTGGAATAAGCGGTTAACTACCGGCACCTCTTGTGAGTCAGAAATGGCCGAGGCAAAAGTTACACTGATTCGATGCAGCGATTACAGCCAGCCCAAAATTTCCGATAGCTTAGCAAGGCAGTTCGAGCTTCTCGGCGGATTGGACAAATTTGTGAGCAGAGGCGATAGTGTTCTGCTTAAGCCGAATTTCATTGCTCCGAGGTCTCACCGATATGCCACCCAAACACATCCTGCGGTGATTATCGAGACCGCCCGGCTGTTAAAAGATTTTGGTGCAAGACCATTTGTCGGGGATTCACCTGCCTGGAGCAATGTGTTTACGTGTTTAAAGGCATTGAAATTAGAAGAAGCCCTGAAAAGGTTATCCGTGCCGGTAAAACAGCTTGATAAACCAAAATGGTGTCGTATAGGAGCAAATAATATTAAAGTGGGGATAAGTTCAGTAGTGTTGGATGCCGACAAAATTATAAATCTGCCGAAGTTCAAAACGCATCAACAGTTGGTGGCGACATTTGCGGTTAAAAATATGTTCGGCTGTGTCAGTGGCAAGTGGAAGGCACTGTGGCACTTCAGAAAAGGCGGAAACTTTGAGGATTTTTGTGAGCTGCTTATCGAGATATTTAAGTTTCTAAATCCTGCTTTGACTATAATTGATGGTGTGATGGTGATGGATGGTGCTGGGCCAATACGCGGCAGGACGAGGCCTTTGGGCTGGCTCATTAGCGGGACCGAGCCGATTGCCTGTGAAACAGTATGCTGTAAGCTCGTCAATATCAAGCCGGAAGAGCTGCCGATTACAAAAACGGCGAGGCAGATGGGGTTAGGATGCTGTGAGCCGGAGAAAATAAAGATTTTAGGCGATGAGTTTCCAGAAAATACGTGTGCGGATTTTGAGCTTGCAAAACCGATTCCACTTAGGTTTTCATTTCTGCACGTCTGCAAAAGTATAGGTAAACAAATCGTTCTGCTGGCCAAATCCGCAGCGAAAATAAAGTAAAATTCATCATCAAAAGCCGCCTTCAGATAACATCGTATAAATGCCGAATGAGCAAGTCTTTAGAAACCCAGCGTGGAATTTTCGGTATCAATTGCCTGTCCCATCCCACGTGCAGTTTAACCAATTGCTCATCAATAGAGCCATATCTTTGAAGTCTACTTTATTATCACGGTTTAAGTCACAACCGGCGCAGTTCCAGTTAAGCCAGTCGCAATTATTGGTAAGCCACTCGTACGATAGCATCCCAAGGTCTTCCACATCCGTCCAGCAGTCACGATTGATATCACCCTCAAGCCAGGGATGGTTTGCATCTCCACATTGGTTTGGCAGGGTATCAGGTACCGGGTAAATATCATTCACATCAAATCCAAGAATTGCTCTTTGGGTGTCAAAAACAATGCTGTTATAAGGTCCCATTACGATATCAAGGTCCAGATTGTACGAATAGCCGAGAAAGTTGGTTCCAAATACTCCGTCAAGTATTATAGGCTCACCGGTATGCTCATCAATGGTTCCTATGTTTAAGACCCCGACATAAGGATTGCCATATACCAGCTCAAAGCCGTTAAGAGTAGGTATCGACACAGTGTCAATCAGAAATACCGGCGCCTCAACCTGACTGCCGATGCCTCCTATCGGCTGGTAAAATTCTGGTTCCACTATCGGGTTACAGTTAGAATCGACAAGGCCAATGGCTTCTGCCTGGGCGCATGACATCATGCTGAGTTGAGCGCCTGTATCCAAAAGCCAATCACCGATAGAACTATTACCCTGGTAATCGATTTGAATGTCTTCGATGACAGGATTATAGCCTAATACCGGTAGTGGGCCTACGTTGTTAGGGTGTGAAGTATAAAGGAAGTTAGTGAACCGCAGTTTAACTTCAATATCAAGTTCCGGGATAGAGAGGTCGTTCGGCTCCATAATTTTTGTCACATAGTACGGAATCTCAAATCCATAAACGTCAAACATTTTTACTGTTAGAACAACCAATTTACCAGCCATTCCAGGAATGCCGACAATATCGATAGCTTGGAAATCGGCGTAGTCCATAGCCAACATCAATCTCCAGGGTCCCAAATCTTCATGGAATTGACTTTCAATTGGGTATTCCATCAGGTCGTAGTCTGCCAGAGCTATGTATAAACTTTCAGATACCTCAAAATTCTCCTCTCCTCCTACCCCGACATCAACGAAATTCGCATTAGGTTCTGCGTATATGCCAAGAGCTTCTCTGGTTTCAAGAGATAGCAATATCCCGGAAGCACCGGTATCAAAAAACATCTGAAGCGTATACTCCTGCGGGTCAGGTAAGGGCTCGCCCCCGGGACTTCGACGAAATAGTGCCCAGACATAGGGTATGTCGCCAAATGGCAATGTCCCATCGATCTGGAAATTGTTGGCATCCTGCCCATAGAGAGCTTCCTGCGTTATGCCGAGAACCATAGCAGATAAAACCAGTAATAAAGCACAACGCTTTCTGCCCCTTAGAAACAGCTTATTAAAATGACCAGGAAAATTCATAGGATGACCCGATTTTAAATAAATCGACCCTTTACTCCATAAAATTATTCATCTGTTACACTTTATATTATAACATATTTGGACGTGTTTTTAGGAAGTTTTCTGCTCAGTCAAACGTCAATTTTGGCTTCCAAATGAGCATTTATTTGACATAACTGTAGTTTACAAATATGATTATGCAATTGATGTTTTGCAGGGATTGTCAATGAGGACATTGATTGATTTTGTATATTTGCTGGCTGGGGTGATTTATAGCCCTAAAGTTATATATCGTGCCGTGAGGCATAAGCGATACCGGAGCGGCTGGGGGCAGCGATTTGGTAAAATCACGCGAAAAGAACCGGCCAAAAAATGTATCTGGCTGCACGCTGTGAGTGTTGGTGAGGTTAATGCGGCAAGGACAATCATCGAAGAGCTTGAAAACAAATTCAGTAGTTTTGAAATCGTGATAAGCACTACGACCGATACCGGCTATGCCCGTGCGAATGCCTTATTTAGCAACAAGCATACGGTATTTTACTTTCCGTTTGATTTTTCCTGTGTAGTGCAGCGTGCCTTTCGTGCTATTCGGCCGGCACTTTGCCTTTTGATGGAGCTGGAGGTCTGGCCAAACTTTGTTCAAATCGCACAGAAGCTAAACATACCCGTTGCTGTAATCAATGGTCGGATAAGTGACAAGAGTTTCTCCAGATATAAAATAATAAAGCCGATTGCTAAGACATTCTTTCAGAAAGTTCATCTCGTTCTCGCTCAGACGCAGGAATATGCCCAGCGGTTTGAAGAAATCGGTTGTCCGAACGAGACAGTCATTGTCACCGGCTCATTGAAATACGATACCGCCCAAATCACAGACAAAGTTGAAGGAGCAGATACTCTTGCCCAGCAGCTAAATATTGGCGATGAGAGGTTGTTGGTCGCAGGCGGTACAGGTCCTGGCGAAGAAAAAATCATCCTTAATGTTTTTAAGAGCTTAAATCAAGAGGAACAATTTAAAGACCTGCGTCTGGCAATAGTCCCGCGCAAACCGGAAAGATTCGACGAAGTCGCACAACTCATAAAACAAACTGGCTTCGGCCTTATTAGATACAGCCAGATAAAAAAATCTGCCACAGAAAAATCGCAAATCGTAAATCGCAAATTCCCTCGTCCGTCATCTGTCGTCCTTCGTCCATCTTCCCTCGTCAATCGTTTATCCTTTGTCTGCCCCTCATCCACTCTACGCGATACGCTTCACGCATCGCGCAATACGGGGGCTGACGTCGCCCCCAATATTGGACGAACCTGCGTATTTGATTGAAATTTGGCTGATTTTTTGAAGTGCGAAATTTTATAAGTTCTTGCAAAAAAAGAAATAAAAAAAATTTAAAATTTTCGATTTTTGCCTATAACTACCTGCGTATTTGATTGAAGTTTTTCCGTATGTCTTTGTATAAACGTTAGTTATGCCGGATTTTTTTACAAGCTTCGATGAGAGCAGAACTTAGAGCTTAAAATTCAAAACTCTTTCCTCGCTTTAGTGGTTTCTTTTTTTACAAATGCGGGTAGAATTAGTGAACTGGTGAATGAGTAAATGCGCGATAAAGGAGCCGTATGGCTGAGGAAGAGCAAGTATTAGTCGTCGAGCGAAAAGTCGTTGAAGAGGCAGGGATATTTAACGGTCTTGCATTCGATGTGGAGCGCTATCTCAGCCGGCTCTTTGTTCAGAGCGTCCCCCAGTTTATGCCCAGGTCGCAGGCAGAAAAAGACCCCTCTTATAAGCAGCTCATTCCATACGTTATAATGGCTCACAACGGGACGTACCTCAGCTATGTCAGGGGAAGGCGGGCAGGTGAGAGCCGTCTTACAGGGCTGCGGTCAATCGGCATAGGCGGCCATATAAATCCCGGCGATGATGAAGTGCCGCTGTTCGACACGGATTTACGCGAGATGTATAACACCGCTGTCGAACGTGAGGTGGCAGAGGAAGTATCCGTAGAAACGAGCCACACGGACCGGGTTGTCGCCCTTCTCAATGACGAATCTAACGAGGTCGGAAGCGTGCACCTCGGAGTGGTCCATCTCTGGAACCTAGATGCACCAAAGGTCAGTAAGCGCGAACAGATGATAACGCAAATGAGCTTTATGACAATTGACGAGCTGCAAAAAGTCCAGGATACTATGGAGACATGGTCACAGTTGTGCCTGGCCGGTTTGCTTTCTAAAAGAAAATAACCAGATATGAAATTCGTAAAGAATCTAATAGGGTTTTTGACAGGCGTTATTGTTATTTCAAGTCTCTTTTACTTGAGCCGCGGCGGCGGCAAGCTCGAAGACTTTAAACCCTACCGCAGCGTTGAAGGACGTTTCTCTATTTTATTGCCCGGTAAGCCGGAAAGAGAACTGCAACAGGTGGATACTTCTACCGGTGCACTTGAATTTATTATATATCAGGCCGGCTCTGAGAAGATAGGGTTCGTTGTGGGTTATGTGGATTACCCGCAAAAAATGTTTGAAAATGTTGATATTAAACAGATGCTGGATGCTGCCAGAGATGGAGTGGTTCAAAAAGTCAACGGCAAACTGGAATATGAAAAGGCGCTGGATTTTCACGGCAACACGGGCATAGAAATTGAAATTAAAGTGCCAAAGAAAGCAACCATCAAGGCAAGAGTGATTCTAATCGGCAACCGGCTGTATAATTTGATGGCCGTTAGCGAATCGAAAAGAACGCTTAACAAAAATTGTCCAAAATTTTTCGATTCCTTCAAGGTGGATGGCATGAACGAATAAATGACACTTTTCAATGATTATTGATAACTTCCTTCGCGCCTTAGTGACTTTATGGCCATTTTCTCTGTGGCCCCTCCGTCAGGAGTCCCAAGGACTGTGGCTAATTTGTGCCCTTTTCGTGCCCTTTTGCGGCAAAAATCCGTAAAATCTTTGGCTAATTTATGCTTGACACTTTTGGGAGGAGTAAATAATATAACGGCTGGTAGCTATTGACCGTCGGTAGTACCGGTAAAAGTTCTCTTTTGAAAAAAGGAAAAAAAATGAATATTTATGTAGGAAATTTGCCGCACAAGACAACTGAGGATGAGGTTCGTCAGGCTTTTGAAGCATTCGGGCAGGTCACAGAGGTCCGTATAATAGCGGACAAGTTCAGCGGCGAGTCAAGAGGATTCGGATTCGTGGAAATGCCGTCCAGCACTGAAGCACAAAAAGCCATTGAAGAAATGAACGGCAAAGAGTTGATGGGACGTGCTTTGAATGTCAACGAAGCCCGCCCAAAAGTCGAACGTCGTGGTGGAGGAAGACGAGGAGGTTATGGTGGTGGCGGCGGCCGTGGCCGTGGCGGAGGCGGACGAGACCATTCCGACAGAGGCGGCAGAGGCGGCCGGTACTAACGACAAGTACTGCTGAAAGATGAGGGGGGATGTATCGAAATGAGACGGGCTCCGCCTCAATACGGAGCCCGTTGGTTTCTCCGGAATCTTGTTTTGGATTAAGAGGGGATTACGTTGGTCGCACAAGGACCTTTTTTGCCCTGGCCAACCTCGAACTCGACCTTCTGTCCTTCGTTAAGATTGGCGTAGCCGGTCGTCTTGATTTCCGAATGATGAACGAACAAATCTTCGCCGCCATCATCGGGAGTGATAAACCCAAAACCTTTTTGCCCATTAAACCATTTTACTGTACCTGTACTCACAAAAAAACTCCTTCGGCCTTTTACTAATCGGCCATAAAAACTGTCCCTCGCATTGTTTGTTAAGAGGATATTCCTGAGGGATGCGAGAATATACTCCCACTAATAGCTATTTTACAAGGGGACAATTATACCATATCCCCAGCCGGTAGTCAAGAAAAAACAAATTAAAAATTACTATTAAATAGTCAGCCCACAAGTCACAAATCAGACACAGATTGACACAGAGATTGTGAAAAATCCGAAATTCTAATATCTACCCTGCTTCACCTATGGCTCGCCTCGCTGCCTCGTCGAAGCGGGCTACGCCGAGGCGAGAGACGCAGGGGCATACGACAGTCAAGATTCAAATGACCAAATGTTCGAAACATTTCTTTTGCCTTGGCCCCCTTCCGGCGTATACTCATATCAATCCACAGTACAAATTTATCCGCCTGCGGCGGAAAGGAGAACTTATATGAACATTGAAGAAGTAAAACAATTCATAAAAGAGGTTGGATGGGGTTTTTTGGCCACAAGTGATGGGCAAAAAGTCGGCGTAAGGCCGATGGGTGGATTCGCATGGAAAGATAACCAGTTCTGGTGCGCAACATTCGCTTCCTCCGACAAAGTCGCTCAGCTTGGAAAAGTGCCTTATGCCGAGTATTGCTTTTGCGATTCTACCGGCAAACATGTCCGTATCGCGGGGGCTTGTACCATCAGCACCGACAACGCCGAAAAGCTCTGGCTGTACGAGGCCGTGCCGGCCTTGAAGGACCATATTCCTGACCCGGCAGCACCGGAGTATGTCGTAATAAAAATGAAGCCCGACAATATCCGTGTAATGGGCGGCACAGATATGAAATACGAGCAGGTGGAACTAAAATAAATAGCCACTCGTCTCGTGGCTCGTGAAGCGTGAAGAGTGAAGCGTAGATGGGAGAATAGGAGGACCCAGACTTCGCCTTCGGCTACGCCGCAGCAGGCAGAGGACATCCGCCTTCGCTGATGCTTCCGACTTCGCTAAAGCTACGACAGACAAGTCGGCGGACAGGCAGAGAATTATTTTTTGAATTTTGATAGTAGATTCGACAAGCTCACTATACAAATGAACAGGTAAAACTTAAATAATCTTTGTCTTTGCTTTAGGGCTATAATTTGTCCTAACATGAAAAACAAGGAAATGAATCATTGTTTTCAACAGAAATAAAATGAGCTGTCCAAAAAAACAACATTGGGTTCCACGCTTTTATATAAAGCAGTTTGCCATTCCGGAAACAAGGGGTTCCAAAATTCCAAAGGTATGGGCATTCTCTAAAAAACACCACGACCCCGAAGAACCTGCATTAATATCCATTACAGATGCCGCTTCCAGTCGATTTGTGTATTCACCTCTTGATGACCAAGGAAACCGCGACTTAAGTACAGAAAAAAAACTTGCTGACCTGGAACAAATAGTCTCTAAAATATGGCCTGATATATGTTATGATTTTTTGGACTTTTCTGGTTCAGTGCGAAAGATAATAAGCCTATTTCTCGCCACAATTATGCTAAGAGATCAAAAATCTTTCAATCTCATAAAAAAAACACATAATAACTTGCGGTCATTTTTTGATAGCTTACCCAAAGATGACCTCGGTATTCCTCCGATAGACAAATTCATTCACAAGGAGAAGGAGTATGATATAGACTTATCGGATTGGCAGGACTTCAAGCGTGGTTCTGATAATTACATTAGACAAGTGTTTGTGGATACTATTAATAAAGATGCTATTCATTTCGCTAAGATACTAGCTAAGATACTATTGGACAAAACTTGGTCTATCAGGACTTTTTCAAAACCAATCTTGGCAACAAGTGATACCCCTTTTATTATGTGTAATACTACTAAAGAAACATATGGCATTGGGACAAAAGGAACAATAGTCTTTTTTCCCTTAACTCCATATCGTGCTCTTGAGATTGGTGGTAAAGGAGAAGATAATATGTGCTACCCAATGTCTGATAAATACGCCCATTTAATAAATTATCTTCTTTGGACTAATGATTGTAGATTCATATATTCACATCGAAATACAGACGAGGTGCTTCTTGAGATTCATAATTTTGTAGCAGTCCCATAAGCAATCAGCCGTTCATTATAGTTCAGATTATGGGCTGGAGAACTTGATATTTATAGATAAGCGTTTGGGGAAAATAGAGGAGAATAGAAACGTTTGGTTTCTTGAAAAAACATTTTTGTTTTTTAAAAAACAGAATAATAGTGGCCGTTTATTTTTTTCACCGGCGGAGGTTTTTAATCTTCAGAAGGCAGGATGCAAAAAACAGGAGACAGTAATTTCTGATTTGCGATTGTCGATTGCCGATTTGACAAATCACATGTTACAAGCCACAAGCCAAGAATATATGTTTCTTTTTCGCAAAACAGATGTAAAATTAAAGGAAGCAATGATGGCGTTTCGGACGCCTTATAATGAGCAGTACCATAAAAACACGGCCAAGATGGCCGTGCTACAGGAAAATGAGCGAAGGCAGATTAAAAACAGCGGTGCTGGGATTAGATGACAGAGGACAGTTTCTGCTCAAGACGGCAGCAAAAATCGAACATTTCGAGATTGCAGCCGTTGCCGACAGCGATACAAATCTTGTCGAAAAAATCGCAGAACAATATAAATGCGCTTTCTATGACGACTACAGGCAATTGGTAATGCAGAACCAGCTCGACTGCCTGCTGGTTGCGGCTGGTACGCACAGCTGCGACGAATATATCCGTATGGCGATGAAAAAGAAGTTCAATATCCTCAAGCTGACGCCGATGGCGAGGAATTTCGAGGAGGCGGCGGAATTTGCGGCACTCGCTGAGCAGGAAAATGTACAATTTGCCGTCGCCAATCTCAGGCGTTTCGGACAGAGCTATCATGGCTTCGGCGAGCATCTGCGGGACGGCAGAATCGAACAGGTCTTTTTGATAACGGCCTTTTGCGACTTCGGCGAACAGCCCAAAGATAAATGGCGGACAGACCCGAAGCTGGCCGGCGGCGGCGTGCTGCTGCACGACTGCTACGAGATAATCGACCAAATCATCCTGAACTTCGGCATCCCACAGCAAATCTACTGCCTGAACACAAACCAGGCACTGGACAAACAACAACGGCTCTACATAGTGGAGGACAGTACGGTTGTGACGATGAAATTCAGCGATACCCTCATGGGTAATTTAATGGCCTTCCGGCAGGCCCCGTTAGAAAACCCGGGCGGGGCTTTCTTTCTAACAGGGCAGGAAGGGATTGGGGCAAAAGCAGAATTTTTGAGGGCCTACGGTAAAGAAAAAGTCCTGACAGTCAGCGACAGGAAACTAACTGAAAGTCAAGGGCCTGAGCAAAATGAAGAAAAATTCACATACGACGACGATGAATCCGGCCGATTAGAGAAACTGCTGAATAACTTCGCGCTAAGCATATTGGCACCGGATGAAAATAAACTATGCAGCAGCGGTAAAGAAAATCTAAAAAATATGGCAGTAATAGAATCGGCGTATCTATCAGCCCGAACCGGGACGCCGGAAGAGCCAAACAGGATACTGCAAATGGCAATAAACAGATGACAGAGGACGGAGGACAAAAAACGGACGATTGATGGGGGAGGATGAACGAGAAACGAAACTATTAAAAGCACGAAACTCGAAATTCGAAACAAATTCAAATGACCGAAATTAAAATGTTCAAAACATAATGGCCCCCCAACACAGGGGTCGGGGGTAAACACAAAAAAACTTGAAAAATATGCAATTTCCACGTTGCACAAACCGTCTTTAACTTGTTAAGATGCCCAAGTAATGTACCTTTTAATTGGGCTAAATTAACTAAAGGAAAGAGTTATGAGTCGAAAATTATCTTTCAGCAGATATATTCTGCCATTATTATTTATTTTCGCCGGCTGCAATGCACCCAAAGACCAGCTAATAGTCTTCAACGAACATTTTAAAAATTGTAATTATCAACAATCGTTAGAGTACGCTCAGTCAAAAATAAGCAAAGGCAAGCAGCCGGCAAGAGAGGACCTGTTGTGGGCTTTACAAGCCGGCGCCGTCGATAGAATAATGCAAAACTACCCGGAAAGCACAGAGTACTTCGATAAATCAGAAGAGATGCTAAACCACTACGACTTCCAAAATGAAGCGGTCGATGCCATTGCCGCTACAATAGTCAATGAGAACGTCAATCCCTACACAGGAGAAGAATATGACGGCATAATGGTCAATACATACAAGGCCCTAAACTTTGTGATACAGGGTAATGATGAGCTTGCCAGAGTAGAGTTTAACCGGGCCCTCGACAGACAAAGACGAG
>CAZOQJ010000045.1:0-17009 GCA_964581905.1 uncultured Pirellulales bacterium | reverse complement strand
ATCATGTAGTGGCTGCCAATCAACATTATTAATGTTTCTAAAGCGACATGGAAAGCAGTTGCGTGACAATATATCAGATGAAAAAGAGATTGTTATCGCTATCGGTAAAGGCCATAAACAGCTGCCAGATGGTACGTTGTGTGTCGGCAACTGTACTGAACGGTATAAAAACTGCAGAGCATTCATTCCCGGATGTCCACCGGTAGCGAGTGAGATGCTGAAGGAGTATTTTCAATCTTAAAGATGAAAAAATAGGAATTTTATATACGTAATATTGCGGGTTTTTGGGTGAAAAGGGGGAGGCAAAATCATCTACGATGGTTCGACCCATTCGACTTCGCTCAGGGCAGGCAGGCTCCCGTCTCGCCTCCGGCTCGCCGAGGCGGACACCACAGGTTTGCGATTGCTTCGGCCTTCCTCCTTCGCCAAGGCTTCCGCCTTCGTTAAAACTATGGCGAGACGAAACGGAGGACAAGTCGGCCTTGCAATGACAATAATTTCGTTGGCCAGATTCTTCGCTTCCGTCTTCGTATAACTACGCCGAGACAAGCCGCTCAAAGATGACAAATAAAAGAACCCCTGCCAATGGCAAGGGCTAACAATTTTAATAACCAACGCAAACGCTATGGGTTATTTCTTGACGGGCGCAGAGCCAATATCTATAATGCGGGCTCACTGTGGCTTGGCTATCCTGGCCAAGATTCACGGGCAGAATGCCCGTGCCACCAAGACAAAAAATAAGGAAGTACTATCGTGAAGCAATGGCGTTTTGAGGTTTTTAACAAGCCGGGCTTTACCGACGCACACGGCAAAAGCGTTTTAGAAGACATCAATGAGTTAGGCATTAGCTCTGTCGAAGCGGTTCAATCGGCTACAGTTTTCCTGATTGAGGCAGGATTCGACAAGGATTTAGCCAGGCGTGTTGCACAAGAGCTCCTGATTGACCCTGTTTGCGAAGAGTATTATATAGGCAGAAGTAGCGCTCCAGCCGGGCTGGCAAAGGCAACGCTAATCGAGATACATCTAAAAAGCGGAGTTACCGACCCGGTCGCAGAGTCAGTAATGGCAGCACTCGCCGATATGGGTGTTATTGCCGGCAATGTCAGGACCGCACGAAAGTATGTTCTGCTGGGTGACATTACGACAAAGCAAACCGATACAATTGCAAAGAAAATCCTGGCAAATGACTGCATTGAAGATTGTGTTATCGGTAACGAGGCTGAGCCGCCCAGCCCACACCTTAAACCATACGAATTGAAGATAGTAATCTGGCCCATACTCGAGCTTGACGATGATGGATTAGTAGCTTTAAGCAAAGAGAAAGACCTGTTTTTAAACCTGGTCGAAATGCAGACGATTCAAAAATACTACAAAAAACTATCTAAAGAACCCACAGACGTCGAGCTGGAAACACTGGCACAAACCTGGAGTGAGCACTGCGTCCATAAAACACTAAAAAGCTCTGTAGATATGTCGATTGATGGTGAGCGGATACAATTCGACAATCTGCTAAAAGAAACTGTTTTCAAAGCCACCAAACAACTCGATAAGAAATGGTGCATATCCGTCTTCGCCGACAACGCCGGGGTGGTGGAATTTGACGAGGATTCTGCGGTATGCTTTAAGGTCGAGACCCACAATCGTCCCTCAGCCCTCGACCCTTACGGCGGGTCAGCAACAGGCATCGGCGGTGTAATTCGCGACCCGATGGGGACCGGCCTGGGAGCCAGACCTATCGCCAATACAGATATATTCTGCTTCGGCCCGCCGGATAAAAAATTGGAAGATATCCCCAAGGGAGTCCTGCATCCACGAAGGGTTATGAAAGGCGTGGTAGCGGGAGTCCGTGATTACGGTAACAGAATGGGAATACCAACGGTAAACGGTGCAATCTATTTTGACGAAAGATATCTGGGTAATCCGCTGGTTTACTGCGGCAATATCGGCTTGCTCGACAAAAACAAATGCTTTAAGAATCCACAAAGCGGGGACTTAATAATAATGGTGGGTGGTCGAATAGGCAGAGATGGAATACATGGAGCGACCTTTTCGAGCGGAGAAATAACACATGAGTATGAAACAATCTTTTCCCACGCTGTACAAATAGGCAATCCAATAACGGAAAAGAAAATGTTAGACGTCCTGATTCAGGCCAATAAGGCCGGTTTGTATGAGGCAATTACTGATTGCGGAGCAGGCGGATTAAGCAGTGCAGTGGGAGAGATGGGCAAAGAGCTTGGAGCGGAAGTCGATTTGGAAAAAGCCCCACTGAAATATGCCGGCCTTAACTATTCTGAAATCTGGATTAGTGAAGCGCAGGAGAGAATGGTCATAGCAGTCAAGCCGGAAAATTTAGACGCAATAAAGAAGATTTTCGATGATGAAAACGTTGAGTCAACCGTAATAGGCAAATTCACCAGCGATAAAAAGCTGCGATTACGATACAACGGTCAGCTTGCAGGTGAGCTCGATATGGACTTCCTGCACGACGGCGTACCTAAATACTCCCGTAAGGCGGTCTGGAAAACTCCGGAACTTGCTGAGCCAAGTATAGCTGAAAAAGACAATTTCAATGATGAGCTTTTACAAATCCTTTCATCTTATAATGTCGCCAGCAAGGAATGGGTAATCCGCCAATACGACCACGAGGTTCAGGGAAGCTCCGTTGTGAAACCGCTGACAGGAGTAAACAATGATGGTCCTGGTGATGCAGCGGTGATAAAACCTAAATATGATTCGGATAAAGGCCTTGCCATTGGCTGTGGAATGAATCCGCTATATGGTGACATCGACCCATACTGGATGGCTCTGGCCGGTATCGATGAGGCAATCAGAAACCTGATATGTGTAGGTGGAAGATCTGACAGAATCGCCCTTCTGGATAACTTCTGCTGGGGCAATTGCACAAAGCCCGAAACGTTTGGTCCATTAGTGCGAGCGGCCCAGGCCTGCTATGACGGTGCAATTGCCTTCGAAACACCGTTTATCTCCGGCAAGGACTCGCTTAATAATGAATTCTCCTGCGAGGACGGAAGACAAATTTCCATACCATCGACGCTCCTGATAAGTGCGATATCGATAGTGGATGACATCAATAAATGCGTAACAATGGATGCCAAAAAGGCAGGTAACTTTCTTTTTGTAGTGGGCGAAACCAAAAACGAACTGGGCGGCTCACATTATTACAAGATTCACGACCACATCGGTGCAAACGTTCCAAAAGTGTACCTTGAAACGGCTCCAAAAATTGCTAAGAAGATTTCCACTGCGATAGCTGAGGGTCTTGTAATCAGTTGCCATGATTGCTCCGAGGGAGGTCTGGCCGTTGCACTTGCAGAGATGGCTTTTGCCGGCGGACTTGGTATCGAAGCGGACCTGCGAGGGCTGCCGAAAACCAAAGACTGCTCACGAACTGATACTCAATTATTCAGCGAGTCAAACTCCCGATATATCGTGGAAGTTGAGCCGGAAAATTATGACTCATTCGTAAAGTCAATGCTGAACCTGCCCTTCGGGCAAATCGGAAAAGTCACAAAAGAAAAGATACTTTCCATAAAAGCAGATGACGGCAAGAAAGTCATTGATGCAGATATAGACTCATTAAAACAGGCATGGCAAAAAACCCTCGACTGGTAAAGAGATAAATATGGTACAGGCAAATGCGATAGTCTTGCGAGCAGCAGGGATAAATTGTGATATGGAAACCGAGTACGCCCTCGAATTAGCAGGGGCAAAAGCTGAGCGTGTGCATATAAACAGGATAATCGAAGATAAAAATCTGCTCAACCAATACCAGATAGTTGTTTTTCCCGGCGGCTTCAGCTACGGCGACGATGTAGCAGCCGGCAAAATTCTGGCTAACCAAATTGTGCACCACCTGTACGAACCGATACGAAAATTTATCGATGACGGCAAATTGGTACTCGGAATCTGTAACGGCTTTCAGGTGCTGGTCAAGGCAGGAATCCTGCCGGGCAATTCAACAAGCAAACAGGAAAAAGTTACAATAACTTATAATGACAGCGGTAAATTCGAGGATAGATGGGTATATTTATCTCCGCAAACCGATAAGTGCATTTTTATCGAGCCGGGCAGACAAATCTATCTTCCAGTCGCCCACGCCGAGGGCAAAGTTGTTACTAAAGACCAGCAAACTCTTGAAAAACTTAAGGACGAGAAACAGATTGCATTTAAGTATGTAGATAAAGACGGCAACGAAGGTGAATACCCGGTTAATCCAAACGGCTCAGTAGATTCGATAGCCGGCCTGACAGACAGCACCGGCAGGGTCTTAGGTCTTATGCCGCATCCGGAAAGACACGTTAGAAAAACCCAGCATCCACACTGGTCTCGAATACGAAGGACAAAGGACGAAGGACGAGGGACGAAAGACGGTGATGGGATGACCATTTTCAATAACGCCGTTAAGTTCATAAAACAAAACTTTTAGCCATATTTTTGTCTGAAAAAAGGCGTGATATATGACAATGCAAAACCTGATTAAACCATTTAAGTTAAATCTTGACTATCCAACGTATTACGGTAAAATTAGAACCAGATGGAGAAACCAGCCGAACCAGACGGCTGAGGGAGTGTGTGAGCTTATATAATATGGATACATAGTGAATTGGTCTTAAAAAACCAATGTTATGAAGTTAGTAACGAGAAATAAGATATGCAAATAAATACTCGCACAATTAAGGCGAAGGACGCAATTGAGGTTTACATCACGGCACTGGCAACCCCAGATACACCGGCAAAATTACAGGCAGAGGAGCTTTTTTCGGGTATCAGGAAAGTTTTGGACTCGAACAATGTGCGAATATTCCAGGAGCGAGCGTTTGGCACCCCTAACGCTTTAGACATTGCCCGTTCGATAAGAACCCGTGTATATGACCCGTTTGATGATGGTGTTGAGCCAGCCTGGCTGGCTGTTCCGGAAGGAATAAACGGGCAGCTCGCCGGTGCGCAGGTACACGCTGTCGGCGGCTGTGGAATACCGGAGATTCTGCGTTTGGAAGGTCAGCCATGCGGACGAATTTTACGCAACGGCCGGGGCGAGTACCTTACACTTTCAGGCATATCTTCCAGCAAAGACGGATGTCTAACCGACCAGGCACAGGAAATGTTCGAAAAAGCCGAGTTGATTCTAAAACAAGCACACACCAACATGCTTTCAGTGTCGCGCACATGGATATGGCTTGGTGACATCCTCTCATGGTATGACGATTTTAACAGTGTGAGAAATAAGTTTTTCGTTGAGCGCGGGCTTATCGCCCCAAAAAGGGGTATCAATAAACTGCCTGCCAGCACAGGAATAGGTGTTGCGCCCCACAATGGAGTGGTTCCTGCAATGGACCTTATCGCCGTGATTAAGCCTGAGAATGCGCTGGAGTATCTTGAAGCAGGTGGAAGTCAGGATTCGGCTTTAAAATACGGCTCAGCGTTCTCACGTGCTTCAAAGGCGACTAGCCAAGCAGCAAATACAGTGTATGTCTCCGGCACAGCTTCTATTGGTGAAGATGGTAAAACGAAGTATATCGGAGATGCTAAAAAACAAATCGAAGAATCAATCAACAATGTACGAGCGGTTCTACACGAAATGCAATGCGACGACGGTGATGTCGTTCAGGCCATTGCCTATTGCAAAACGGCGGAAATCGAAAAGCTTTTTTGCCATCAATGGAGCGATTTGGCCTGGCCGACTCTAACTGCCATAGCTGATATTTGTCGTGACGACCTGCTCGTCGAAATCGAGGCAACGGCTGCAATTCAAGCTGACGTATAAATATGTACGATTAAAAGGCAGTGTTACGTAACCGCTGGCAGAAATAATTACAATGTGCTCCACCGAGCCCAAAATATCCTGGCGTGCCTCTGCGTCTCCCCCCGCTCTTGTCTTCGACAAGAAGACGTGGGGGGGCAGCAGGCGAAACCGGAACATACCTGTTGGTTCCATAATATTTTTCGCATGCTTCTACCTGTATGTCTGGCTATTTATTGAACCCCGTCTTATTTATCACGGCTTCGGAACTTTCACAGCTTATCCGGCTTTTTCAGTGGACTGGGAGTTTCTCAGGAGTTCGCTGAGTTACCCAGGCGGTGTAGTCGAATATATAGGGGGGTTTTTGTCACAACTTTATTACTTCTCATGGCTGGGGGCATTGGTTGTCACAGCAGTTGCCCTTTCTTTGTACATTGCCACCAGGATGCTTATCAGTATGTTTGTGACACCACAAACCCAGACAGGACAGGTATTAAAGCTCATATGCTATATACCAGCGGCTATGTTACTGATGATACATAATCGTTATGATAGTCAATTAACCGCTTTTATAGCTTTGCTGGCAGCACTCTGGTTCACGGTTGCGTATGAAAAGTTATCTCCACGCAACAGTATTACCAGAATGTTGGTGTTTTTGGTTATGTTTGCCATGCTGTATTATATTGCCGTTAGTGCAATTTTTATCTTTGCATTTCTGGCAGCGATTCATGAACTTTTTGTCAGACGGCGCAGAATCCTCAGCGTGCTATTTCTGACAACGGCAATCGGCACAACTCAGCTAACCCACTATCTCGTCCTCAGATATATTTTTGGTTTAGAAACTGAAATTATATATCAGAAATTGTTCGAGGTTCCATTAGAGTATGACCCGCGGCTTACCGCAATTTGTATCTATTTTTTCTTCCCACTGGTGTTATTTGTAGTGGGGTTATGGGGATGGAAGTCAAAAGTTAAAAGTAAAAAGTTAAAAGTAAAAAGTAAAAAATCAGGGGTATGGCGATTTTCCCAAAATAACAAAGTTAAATGGGCCATAGAAGCAACTTTGCTGGCTGCTATTCTCGTTGTAAGCATTTTTGCTTCATTCGATGGTACAAAGAAGAAACTGGTGCAGGTAGACTACTTTGCACACCAGAGGATGTGGCCTGAAGTTCTCCAGACTGCTCGCCGAATTCGGCCTGAATCATATGATGCTTTCTGTATTCACGACATCAACCGGGCGCTGTATTATACCGGCAGGCTTGGTGATGAAATGTTCTGTTACCCACAACAGCTCCCAGCTTTGCTGCTTACTAATATCGACCCCAAAAAACTTGCCGCAAGGAGATTTATGAAAAGCAGCGAGCTGCTTTTGAAACTTGGATACACCGGCGGCTCCGAAAAAGACGCTTTTGAATTTATGGAAATTGTTGGAAATAGTCCTTTAATTCTTGAACAGCTCGCGAAAATAAAGCTGGCCAAAGGTCAGGTGGAGGCCGCAAAGGTATTTTTAAGAGTATTAAGCAAGGATTTGATATTCGGCCATCGCGGGCGAGAGATGCTTCAGCACCTCGAAGATGACCCTGAACTGGCCAACGACAAAACAATTCAACACATACGCTCGGTTATGATAGAAAAAGACAGCGACCGTTCTGCGCTTGAGGCAGATGCTTTTTTTTATCAGCTTCTGGATAAAAATAAGAATAACAAGATGGCGTTTGAATATATGATGGCCTTTTATCTGTTAACCGGCCAGACAGGAAAGCTCATAGAAAATATCGGTCGCCTCAACGAGATAGGCTACAATAGATTGCCGCAATATTACGAGGAAGCGATTGTAATCTATATTATGGGCACAGGCGGTAAGAAGATGGACCTGCACGGCTGGCAACTCCAGCCAGAAACCATAATGCAGGGCGCAGAATTTAGCAGGATTTACTCTCGCAACCAGCGCAACATACAAAATGCCAGGGACGCTCTCGTATCAAATTTCGGAAAGAGTTATTTTTTCTATTATATTTTTGAACTTCCAAAAATAATGAAATGAAGAAACAATCCGGTTATCTAATACTGATTTTTTTGATTGTTGCAATAGCGCTGGTGTTGTGGCGCATCGAGCGAGTGAAAACAGTAGTTATCAAGGAATATAAGTCCATCTCAAGGGCAGCAAAAATTAAACCGGATTACACAGGAACGGTTATTCCACCCAATATAGCACCTCTGAACTTTATGGTCCTTGAGCCCGGCTCAGCATACCTGGTCAAAATAAACTCGACAAATGGAGAACCTTTTGATGTATTCAGCAAAACCGGCAGCATTAAAATACCGCCGGAAAAATGGAAACAGCTTTTAACCAAGAATCAAGGGCAGGAACTGCTCTTTGACATTTACGTAAAAGATAAGGACAACGAATGGAGCCGGTATGAAAAAATAAGCAACAGGATTACCCATGAAGAAATAGACTCCTATCTTGTGTATCGCTTTATGAAGCCGATATTTAACTGGTGGAGAAAAATTGGCATCTACCAGCGCAACCTCGGTAATTATGATAATAGGCTGATTTTGCACGGTCGTTCGTTCGGCGAAGGCTGTCTTAACTGCCATACATTTTTAAATAATGACAGCAGGCGCATGACAATAGGTATTCGCAGCGATACCCATGGCAGTTCAACATTGATGGCAATAGACAAAAATGTCGCTAAAATCGGCACAAGGTGGGGTTATACATCATGGCATCCGAGTGGCCGGCTGGCAGCATACTCCATGAATAAGGTTTGGCAGTTCTTTCATGAATACACAAAGGAAATTCGTGATGTCGTTGACCTCGACTCAGCCATATGCTACTACATAGTTGGCAGTCAGAAAACAAAAGCGGCACCAAGTTTATCCGAAAAAGATAAACTGGAAACATATCCGACATGGTCTCCGGACGGCCGATACCTTTATTATTGCAGTGCACCAATATTGTGGACCGACCGCAACAAAGTGCCACCTGAGCATTACGATGAAGTCAAATACAATTTGATGCGAATCAGTTATGATGTGGAAACAGACGAATGGGGCCAGCCTGAGACAGTTCTTTCAACAGAAGAAACAGGAATGAGCATTTTGTGTCCCCGTATTTCACCGGATGGCAGGTTTCTGGTATTCTGTATGTGTGAATACGGCTGCTTCCCCGTTTATCAGCCCAGCAGCGACCTTTATATGATGGATTTGCAGACCGGTCAGTATCATAAGCTCATAATCAACAGTGAGTTCTCAGAATCCTGGCACAGCTTCTCCAGCAATAGCCGGTGGCTGGTTTTCAGCAGCAAGCGGCGGGATGGGCTGTTTACACGAATCTATTTCAGCTATGTTGATAAGGATGGGAGTGTATATAAGCCGTTTATTCTTCCACAAAAAGACCCTGCATACTACGATTCATTGCTTCAGACTTACAGTGTTCCTGAATTGGTTAAGAGTCCTGTGAAAGTCAGCCCAAATGCACTTGCACGAGCAGTACGCCGGTCCGAAAAAATTGAAGTTCATATTCCCTTCACCGGCGCAACCGCAGGGGCGGAAAGTTCTGACGCGTGGCGACAAGAACGATAAGCTAAACTCCACAAAGAAAATGAATATTATATCTTAGCCCAGGACTGAAAACCTTTCTCCCGAGTTACCTTCTCTGATATTTCTTTATCTATAAGCTTCGCACGCTCAACCTGCTCCTGAGCAATGTCAAGCTCGTTTTCTCTGTACATCGTTTCCCCAAGTTTTAGATAAAATTTTATAAGAAGCTCATCTCTCTGCTGGACTTTTATCTTTCCATTGGTAAGAGCAATCTCTACTGCACGGGTAAAACCATCCGTATCAACCCGAGCTTTTGCCACGTAAAATCCATGTTTGCCGCCCTCTCTCGAGCGGGAAGAAGAACCGGCTGTATGCTGAGGAATTCTGTAAAGGGTTGGTATTTCCCCGGAATAGACGAACTTTCCGCCACCTGCTGAATATCTCATCCATGTATTTGAATCCTCAGAAACTTTTTCGGCTGGAAAAGGATATTTATAGGCCAATTCCGTATCTACAACTGTGGCTGAGGTAAGATTCGTGTATCCCTTTTCTGTGCCTATCTCTAACCAGGCATTTATTCCCTGAGGGGGATTACCCTGGTGACCTTCTAAAATTTCAACAATGGACTGCGTCAAATTTTTCATCGGCACTATATTGCTCTTCTCATCGATAACCTTAAAGGTGGAATAAACCACGCTTGCCTGAGGGTCCCCTACGAAGATATTCCTTGCCACTTCCAGCCGTCGCTTGTCAGAGATGTCATCTGAATCGTTAAAGAGAACTATAGGTGAATTATGTTCATACGCCCACTTTATACCCATGTTTCGGCAATGACCGGGACCATTATTCGTCTTCTTTCTAATAATATATATTTTATCCGGGTGTTTCGCCTTTACCTCATCCAGATAGTCAATCGCCTCTTTACGCGGGGACAAATCGTCAACAATTATAAGCTGCCAATTTAAATCCGTCTGATTAAATATATTTTCCAGTGTTTCATCCAGATACCTTTTGGTCACGACATTTTCATCCCGCCAGTGAGGCATAACAAATGTGGCAACCCCATCTTTATAATTTTCATTAGACATTACGCTCTCCTTTTATGGTTCCAAGTTTAATTAATCAGTTAATTTGTTGTACCAGTTTAGTTTCAAAAAGACCGAAGTCGCCGCAAGAACTACAAGGCAAATTGCAAGGTGCTCGAACCTGCGAAGGACCAGATAAACTGCAACCAGCACAAAAGTTACCTGCCAGACGATACCGACCGCCACGTTTATCATATCTCGTGCAAATCCTTTATTGGGCCTGAAGTTTGCGTCTTCTGCAAGCACCTTCTGCTGGATTGGTTTCCAAAAGCCCCAGGGCCGAACAGTGCGGTAGAAATCCTTCAGAACCGCCTCATCCTCCGGCTTAGTCAGAAGGCTCACAACGATTGAGAAAAACGTGCTCACCGCCAGAATGACCGGAAAGACCGCAAGATTCTTCTCGAGAGTCCATATTGTCGGCTGACTGTGAAAGATAATCGCACAGGTAGTCGCGGTAGCAATACCCGAAATCATACCGGCAAAATATCCGAACCCATTGAATCGCCACCAATGCCACTTCAGGACATTTGGAGCCATATAGCCTCCGTAGAGACCTGTTACAACCCACTGAGTTACCGTGTGAATCGAGCCGGTCCTGAATCCGAAGAAAATTCCGACGGCCACAATGAGAATCGAAGAGAAGTAACCGGCGAATACATAAATCCTGGGCGAGGCGTTGCGATGGATGTACCGTTTGTAGATGTCGTTGACCAAATACGATGCACCACAATTAACAGTGGAATCAAAGGTGCTCATAAACGCCGCAAACAGACCTGCGAGAATCACACCAACCAGTCCAATCGGCAGAAAGTTGTTTATTACATATGGAAGGACCTGCTCAAAATCGATAGATTGGCCTGCCGTAGCCATTTCATTGAGACTACCGCTGAAAAACACCAAGGCCAAAACCCCTATTCCTGCAATCATCAGGTACCGTGGCAGGCTCAAGACCACCGATACAAACCAGCTCATAAGTGCAGCTTCCCTGGGACTGCGTGTAGCGAGGATTCTCTGCATGTCGTAGTTCGGCGCTGGTCCTGCCATGCTGACCAGAGCGCCTTTGAGAAGCGTCATCATAAAGAATATTGTAAACAAACTGAAACCATCGGTTGCTATTTTATCGTTTACATGGGCAATAAGTCCCGACCAGTCCAGATTCACTTTCCAGCCGAAAAACAGGTTGTGCCAGCCGTCGGGCACTACTGCCGCCAGTGCATCGGGACTAACCCGCTGAATCGCTATTACCGCAATGAATACCGAGGCAATTGTCATCAAAACAAATTGAATAACGTCGGTCAGAACCACGCTATACATTCCGCCGAAAATCACATAAATTGTCGTTATAGTCATAAAGATAATAGCGTACGTCTGCGGCGCGAGGTCCCACGGCAGAAATATCTGCGAGAACTTGCCGATGCCCTGAAAAGCGTAGGCCAGCATGCTTATCACTATAAACAACGCGAATATAACAACACTAATGTGCGAAAGCTCCGCCCCGAGGTCGCGACCGAAACGCGTGCGTATCCACTCTGCGCCGGTCATTACACCTGAACGGCGAAGCCACACTGAGAGATATATCATCAGGAATATTTGATTAAAAGTCGGCCAGACCCACGGAATCCAGATACTCTTGACGCCATATACAAAAAATAACGTTACCAGCCACATCGTGCCGGTTATATCAAACATCCCGGAAGCATTCGAAACCCCCAATATATACCAGGGAATTTTCTTACCCCCAAGAAAGTACGAGTCGATGTTTTTCCCTGCACGCCGAGAGAGGAAAAGTCCGGCGATGACAATAACAACCATATAGGCAATTATGATACCTATATCAAGGCCGTGAAGCTGCACATCATCTCCTTATTTTGATATCTAAAAACCTTTCAAAACAACATTTCTTAGTGCAATTGTGCCAACTTTTAGATAATTAGCAGGTTTTTATATACGCAAACCGCATGTATGTCAATACTAAAATCGAGCTGCTCCTCCTGCGGTCTTATCTGGATTGTGCATTGGTAAAACCAGCAAGCGCATAAACCAAGGCGGCCTGCCAGTTGATAGCAATTTCATTGGTCCTGGGATCTTCTGTAACGTCCTGCCAATCCGTCGCGGAATGTCCACCCCCAACGATATAACCCGGCCACGGCTCCTTAATCTTGTCGGCGCCTGAACGTCTGTCGTGAGGATTCATAGGGGGCAGATGCCCAAGGCCGGTAACATAAGACCGGCCGTAATAATTCCTTCCGAATAAGTGACTAATAGCATCCAGTGCAGTGTTAACATAGTCAGGATTCGGTGATACTTTGTTAGCCACCATTAAGGTAATAATCTCTCTTGCGACTGCTCCATTGCAGCCCCACCTATATTCGTCTGCAAGACACCTGCCATACACATCCTTCTTCGCTTTGAGGACGAGCATATCCGCAACGGTGAGCAAGTCCCGCTTAATATCAACAACAAGCGAATCTCTCTTGCCTCCTCTTTTGCTCAGCAGATATGTGAACATGCCGAGGTTCTTCACATCACCCCAATCCCAGTAAAAGCTTATCTTGTCGTCATGGGGCCATGTTCCCCGTCCAAAACCTCGAAGGTATTGCTCCTCGCCCGTGGTCTCCCACATTTCAGCCGCCGCCCAAAGCCGGTCATCGTAATCCAACGTAGGATAATGGCCGGTCTTAAATGGCTCACGCTTGCTCATCTTGTTCTCACGGTTTTCTCTTAGAAAATTGTAACTTAGCTTCGCTGCATCGAGGCACTTCTGTGCATAGTTGGGGTCATAAGGTTTGAAATATCTCGCCGCCATAGCCATCATTGCGACAAAATCAGCCGTGGCTGCCGAGCTCCATTCAGCATAGTACCGCTTGTCCTTCTCATCTTCCGGCATAATAAAATCACAAAATCTCAAAGCGCACAATTTATGACAGACCCTTCCGGAGCCGTCCGGGTACTGCATTTTGAAAAGCCAGTCAATCTCCCATTTGATTTCCTTAAGAAAATCCGGATAACCCGGCGCCGTATCGGGAATATCGAGCGAGAGGTCTTTGAGATTATCCTGGAAATGGTCCCACGCCAAAAACAGCGCCCCCACCGTAACAGCCGAATTGACGATGTACTTATTGAAATCGCCGGCATCGTGCCAGCCGCCCGTACCATCTCTTCTGCTGTTAGGCTCACCTACATAATCCTGCCAGGCATCATCCATATGACACGCGGCGTGAGAATAATGATTGCCGTTGAAATCGCCTTCGACCGCTGTACCGCATCGCCACAAATAGAACGCCCGCATAGCCGTATAAAGGGCGAAGTTATAAACCTTATCGCCTATCTCAAACTCATAAGATTTGCCGACGCCCGGCACATCTATATAGTACTTTCCCGGCTTATTCACTTTGGAAAAGTCCGCAATCCAAGTGGTTTGGTTAACATCCTGCTGATAGAACGGACCTGATGCCTTGCCGGAATAGACGGCATTACTATCACCGACTGCTTTCACAGCAAAATCGGAGCACTTTGAGACAATTGTAGCTTTCTTGTTTGCTTTGGGCAGATAGCCAAGCGAATTCAACCGAATAGCCGAACTTACTTCGATAGGCTTGTCCTGAGGTTTAGGAACCGCCTCTGCACCAAATGCGGCGGAAAAAACCCAGAGCAAAACGAGTGCTACGATTATCGAACGAATCTTCATAATATCACCTGCACTTTCTTAGTTAATAAAAAGACGCTGCAAATTACCTTTTATTGCAGAAAATTTCAAGATAAAAGTCGAATCTTAATATAAGACCGACTCGCCCTACACCGAACAAATGATAAACCTGGATAGTAACCAGTAGCAAACAATTGTCGACGTTATAAGGTCGGAGGGGACTGTATTCATTTTGGTAGTTTTGAGTATAATTTTTCGTAGGCGGCAATCAAGCTATCCATAAAGCGATTGTAATCATCATCCACCACACAGCGTTCCGGGTCGGCCTCGAACCACTCAATCGAGCGTTTGATGCCCTGTGCAAAAAGCACCGTCGCTGCAAAGTCGGGGACGAAGCGTTTGATTTTGCTGTTGTCGAAAACGGCACACCAGGATTTATCACCCAACAGGGTGCCGGCAAGGTCTGGATTGACTTTGGCAATAGAATCAGAAGGGATATATACCGGCTTTAGGTCTGCTCCTGCAGCGTCGGCTATCGCCTGGTATATCTGATTCCATGTCAGCACCTCATCAGATGTGATGTGAAATGCGTGGCCGATGGCCTGCGTATTACCGAGGAGGCCGATGAAACCTTTGGCAAAATCGGTGTTGTGCGTCATCGTCCAAAACGAAGTACCGTCGCCATGAATAATAATTTTCTTCCCCTTTCGCATCCGGTCAACAATAGTCCACGGTTTGTTCCAACTGTTAATCGCCGCGGGTATCATTGTAACGCCGTAGGTCAGCGAAGGTCGAATAATTATGACAGGGAAACCATTGTCGTGGTATTCGGTCATAAGCCGCTTTTCACAGGCGATTTTGTCACGCGAATACTGCCAATACGGATTTGCAAGCGGCGTCGATTCGGTAATGAGCCAGTGCGTCGCCGGCTTTTGATAAGCCGACGCAGAGCTGATGAATATGTATTGGCCGACGTTGCCTTTGAAAATTTTTATATCATATTCGACATCTTCCGGCACAAAGGCAAGCCAGTCAACAACGACATCGAAATCTTTCCCTTTCAGCACTTGGCTAACCGATTTTTTGTCCCTGATGTCGCCTTTGATGACCTTGGCGCCTTTGGGAACAAATTCCCTGTGCTGACCGCGGTTGAGAAGATACAGCTCAATTCCCTTTTCCACTGCCAGTTTTGACACCGCTGCGCTTATTATCCCCGTCCCGCCGATGAATAAAACTCTCATTTGCGCACTTATCCCATTTCGACGACGACATCATTTTCTTTTTTCATTTCGGAGACGGGGATGAGGTTGCCTAGGATTTCCTGGCCGTTGATGATTATTTTCTTCACCCCTCTTTGTACTCCTGAGTCATTCTGAACTTTGACGTTAAATGTTTTCTTTCTGAACTCTCTGGTGACACTAAATTCCTTCCATGAAGAAGGAACACAGGGGTCAATCTTCAAGCCGTTGTAATCCGGCTGAATGCCGAGAATGTACTGCATTGCGGTATAATAAGCCCAGGTTGCTGAGCCGCTTAACCATGGTATACGTGAAGCGCCAAAACGCGGGCTGTACTTACTGTGTGTCGATTGACAGTAAACATAAGGCTCAATCTGACGAATTTCAGCTTTTGTATTATATGCTGCAGGCATAGATGCACGGAAATATTGATATGCCTGGTCACCATTACCCAATATCGTTTCTGCTATGACTACCCAGCCCTGAGTGTGGCAAAATATTGCCCCATTTTCCTTCATCCCTTTGTTAAATAGTGTGGCTCTAATAACTTTAGGGTCTGTTTTTTCGTATGGTGGGTCACATATCATAACGCCATAATCAGTTGCCAGCCGCTTTCTGACCGCTTCCATTGCCTTCTCAGCCTGTTCAGCAGTTGAATGACCACTAAAGACAGACCAGGACTGGGGATTCAGCCAGATAGAACCCTCATTATTTTCCCTGGAACCGAATTTCATACCATCATAACGGTAGGCCCGCATAAACCAATCACCATCCCATGCGTGTTTTTGCAGATTATTATCCAGAGTTTCAAGGTGTCCTTTAGCCCATTTGATTTCACCGGCTTTGACAAGCGTTTCACAAATTTCAATGTATGTTTTTAAAGCGAAACGAAGCTGAAATGCAACAAATACAGACTCTCCATTATGACCAAGCTCCAAACAATCATTCCAGTCCGCTTTTAATCCACAGGGAAGCCCATGTGCACCTGAACGGTCCAGACTGAATTGGATGGCCCGTTTCATATGACCGAGCACCGTATCCTCACCTTTATCCGCATATGGAAGAACCTTGTCAAAGAATGAAATGTCGCCTGTTTCCTTAACGTAAGCAGGTATAGTATTAAACAGCCAAAAACAATCGTCCGAGCGGTATTCTTCCTCCTGGGGTGCCTTTTCACTGCCCGGATTATGGGCCCAGGGCTTTACCACGGGCATCGCACCGCCTGTCGAGACCTGGCCGGTTATCATAAGCTCCAGGCGTTCACATGCTTCCTCAGGAACTGTATGCAAAACACCAAGAAGGTCCTGGACGGTATCGCGGTAACCAAGACCATCTCTCGCTCCACAATAAATCAAACTCGCGGCCCTGGACCACGCATAGGTCATCAAACAATTGAAAGGACTCCACATATTCATCATGCTGTCGAATTCCGGGTCAGGAGTTTTTGCTGTCATCCCTTCAAGCCTTGAATGCCAGTATTTCTTTAACTGATTAAATTCCTCATAAACTTTCTCCGGGCTGGTAAATTCCTGAACTGCCTTTTTCCCTTCAATGCCAGCAGCGCCAATTCCCATCAGAAAAATCAATTCTTTGGACTTACCCGGCTCCAATTCGACATCGACCTGCAATGTACCACACCCATTGTCTGCCACAGCCAATGAATTCCTACATTGTCCCTGCTCTACAACAATTGGATTGGAATACGAGCGATAAGGCCCAAGAAAAACCTC
>CAZOQJ010000044.1:0-17114 GCA_964581905.1 uncultured Pirellulales bacterium | reverse complement strand
CCTAATTTTTCTTCTTATCTAATTCTCAGTTCGTACTTTTGGATTTTTTCATTTTCAATTCTTCCCTTTAAGCCCAATAAAAAAGGGCTCTGCTACGCTAATTAAGAAAATCCGCCGACTTGTGTGCTCAATAGCATAAAACAGAGCAAAAGTCAAGATAATTCGTGGCTATTTTTAAATTTTGATATGTAATTTTGCTCTTTGCTATTTGATTTTTGAATTATCCATATAGCGACAAACTACGAACAATGAACGACGAACTAATCACCAATTCTCTAATCCTCTAATTCACTATTCTTTAAAAAATCCCTTGCCCTATATATCTTAAATATTGTATAAATGCTGTTTCTGAAGCTGTTAAATAAAACCTGAAATAATCTAATGGAGGCCGAAAAGTGGCTAATACAGGTGATATTCGTAATATTGTTCTTTTAGGGCACGCTTCGAGCGGCAAAACCTCGCTCGCAGAGGCAATCTTGCACAAAACCGGCGCTACCAACCGTCTCGGCAGCGTTGACGACAAAACCAGCATCTGCGACTATTTCGATGAGGAGAAGGAGCACCAGCATTCGATTCAGTCTTCTGTAATCCACGTCGAGCACGCCGGCAAGCTGCTCAACATCATCGATACCCCCGGCTCGCCTGATTTTGTTGGCCCTGCCATAAAGGCAATTCCTGCTGCTGAAACAGCCGCAGTGGTTATCAGTGCCGCCGCCGGCATTGAGACCAATACTCTAAAGTTATTCGAACTGGCCAAAAACGCTCTGGTTTTGCCGGTCATCGTCATAAACAAAGTCGACGCCGAAAATGCCGACCTTCCCGCACTTATTAAGGCCGTTCAGGAGACCTTCGGCTCGCAATGCCGCTGTGCTAATCTGCCTTCTGCGGACAAATCATCTGTCATCGACTGCATCGAGAATGATTCCGGCGATTCAGCTGTAATGGATGTCGCCGCCGCCCATACCGAGTTGGTTGAAAGTGTTATCGAGGCCGATGATGCGCTTATGGAGAGCTATCTCGGCGGCGAGCAGATTGGTACTGAGAAGATTGCTGCGGTATTTGTTAAGGCCCTGAAATCCGGCACGTTGGTCCCCATAGTTTTCACCAATGCCCGCAAAGAGGTCGGAATTACCGAGCTGCTCGATATTATTGCAAAGTACACTCCCTCGCCTTCCCAGGCAGAGCCGACCATTCTTAAAGATGGCGATAAGCAGACGCAATTAAAAGCCGACCCTGCAGGCCCGTTAGCCGGATTGGTATTTCGTGTTGCGTTCGACCCGCGCTCGAATATGAAATACTCGACCATACGCATTTTCAGCGGCCGAATGACTTCGGACACTAATTTGCTTCGTAACGATGAGAAGAAATCTATTCGGCCGGGCCACGTCTTAAAATCCCAGGGTGGCGAAACCAGCCAGGTCGATGCCGGTATAGCCGGTGATATCATAACGTTATCTAAGGTCGAAGAGCTGCAAACTGGAGACTTAATACACGATGGCAATACCGCCGGCGTCTTTGAACAACTGCCGGTACCGGAGCCGATGTACTCTCTGGCACTTGAACCCGCATCAAGAGGTGATGAACAGAAAATAGGCTCTGCGTTGGATAAATTGTGCGAGGAGGACCCGTGCTTTCAGATAAAACGCGACCTGCAGACAAAGGAACTGGTTGCCAGCGGGCTTGGCGATTTGCATCTGCGGATAACGCTGGAGAAGATGCAGAACCGCTCCAAGCTGTCGGTAAACACAAAAGAGCCGAAGATTCCATACCGCGAGACGATTACTGCAAAAGCTGAAGGCCATTACCGCCACAAAAAGCAGACCGGAGGTGCAGGCCAATTCGGCGAAGTCTATCTCCGCGTAGAACCTGCCGAGCGAAATTCCGACCCGCCGCTGGACTTTAGCTGGGACATCTTCGGCGGCTCCATCCCCGGCCAGTACGAACCCGCCGTCCATAAGGGCATCAACGAGGTAATGCAGAACGGCATAGTCGCCGGCTTCCCCCTCCAGGATGTACGCGTTTCAATTTACGATGGCAAGCACCACCCCGTTGATTCGAAGGAAGTTGCCTTTCGAGCGGCGGGCAAGGGTGCGTTTGTCGACGCCCTTGAAAAGGCAAATGCGGTCCTGCTTGAGCCGATAGTCAATATCGAAGTTACAGCCCCGGCTGAGAATGTCGGCGATGTCGCCGGCGACCTCGCTTCAAAGCGCGGTAGAGTGCAGGGCCAGGATATGCTGGCTGGCAATTTTATCGTTATTAAAGCGCAGGTGCCCCTGTCCGAAGTTACGCAGTATAACAGCCAGCTAAAAAGCGTTACCGGCGGACGCGGTAGCTACGCAATGTCGCTCAGCCACTACGAAGTCGTTCCTCCAAACATCCAGCAGCAGGTTGTCGCTCAGTACGCGAAGAAGAAAGAGGCGGACTAAATTCGTCGCTCGTGACCTGTCGCTCGTCGCTCGATGAGAGGATGCGCTACAGACGCAAGACCAAAGGCACATCTCGAATCTCGTTGAGGGAATTTGCAATGAAAGGCAAAAGAACAAACCTGAAAGATTCGAGACGGCTGAGCCGCAGGGGGTTCCTGAAAGGTTCGGCGATGGCTGCCGGCGCGGCTTTGGCCTGGCCGACAATCGTACCATCATCAGTGTTTGGGGCGGATGCACCGAGTAACCGGATTACAATAGGTGCCATTGGTCTTGGAGAAATAGGAAAGTTCAACGTGCAGGAATTCCAGGGGAAATCCGGCTCGCAGGTGCTTGCTTTTTGTGATGTTGACGCCGGCCATCTGGAAGAAATCAGGCAGTTAGCAGGCCTGGATAAAAAAGCGTGCTATAAAGACTTCCGCGAGCTTTTACAGCGGGATGATATCGACGCTATTGTAAACTCAACGCCCGACCACTGGCATGTGCCGATTTCGATTGCAGCGGTCCGGGCGGGCAAGGATGTGTATTGTGAAAAGCCGCTTACACTAACGATAGCCGAAGGCCGTGCGCTTGTGGATGAGGTGAAGCGATACGGGGCGATACTGCAGACCGGCTCTCAGCAAAGGTCATCTGATAATTTTCGCTTTGCCTGCGAGCTGGTTCGCAACGGCAGGATAGGCAGGGTGCATACGGTGCTCGTGATGATTCCCAGCAATAGCAGGGGATGCGAGCCGACATGGACGCCTGAGCCGGTCCCGGATGGTTTCGATTATGACCTCTGGCTCGGCCCTGCTCCGTGGGCGCCGTACCATCATCAGCGGTGCCATTATCAATTCAAATTTATATTTGATTATGGCGGCGGGCAGTTAACCAACTGGGGGGCGCATCATATCGATATTGCCCAGTGGGGTCTTGGGACGGATGATACCGGGCCGGTCGAGATAGAAGGAGAGGGGATATTTCCGGAGACGGGGCTTTTTACAACGGCGAGAAAGGTAAAATTCGAGGCCAAATATGCCAACGGTGTCAAATTAGTATGCAGGACCGGCGGCTCAAATACCAGGTTTGTCGGCTCGAATGGCTGGGTGGATGTCAGCAGGGAGGGTATGAGGTGCAGGCCGGAGTCGCTGAAACAGCAGACTATCAAACCCGATGAGATTCACCTCTACAACAGCCGTGACCACGTGCAGAACTTTCTGGACTGCGTTAAGAGCCGAAAGGAGCCGATTGCTCCGGCTGAGGTCGGCCACCGCACGGCTACTATCTGTCATCTGGGTAATATTGCAATGCTGCTCGGGCGCAAGCTGAAATGGGACCCGGCTAAGGAAAGCTTTATCGGTGACGATGTTGCCAATCGAATGCTTAGCCGTTCGAGACGGGCACCCTGGCGATTGTGAGCTTCGTCGCTTCCGCCTTCGTTATGGGCTTGGCCATGCCTTACGGCAAAACTACGGCGGACAAGCGTCTCCCGTCGCTCGTTAATGCGTAGATGCGTTTATGCGATAATGTGTTCGCTCATATACTCATATACTCATTTGCTCATTCACTCATCTACGGTTAGAGAATTTCTATTTGATTTCTACAAAGTTTGACGATTAATATTAGATGGTTTAACTATATTCTGAAAGGATAGAAAGATGTGTAATACATGCGGCTACAGGGCAAAAGCAAAGCAAAAAAACCACAAAGAAAAAGGCAAAAAAGAGATAAACAATTCCTTTGCCACGAAGGCACAAAGAAATTAGGCACAGATCCGCCGTCGTTAATTCAGCCTTCGTAGCCATAGGCAACTATGGCGAAGTAGGCAACTATGGCGAGACAAGTACCTATTACCTATGGCACAGGTTGCACAGAATTCACCGGAATGGTTTGCGATTTAACCGCCCAGTGCCCTTCATCTGTGACAGATAACGCTTCATCCGTCGCATATCACGCTTCATCTTTCGCAGATAACACTTCACCTGCCATATATCACGCTTCATCTGCCTCAGGTCACGCTTACTTTGCCACGGAGGAGGCTTACTTTGTCACAGGTCACGCTTACTTTGCCACGATGTAAGCGTACAAAATCATATTGTAAACGTGCAATACTTGGTTTTTGAGCCAAAAAAGCACTTTTGACACAAATGAACACGGTTTTTTTAGCCGCTGAAGACAATTTTATGTCACTTTTTCAACAGCCCCACTGCCCCTAGTTGTTAAGCTATGTTACTCGTAGCAATCGCCCATCCAATAGGTTGCGAAAATACCTAAATCATAAATATCGACAGTACCACTCTTGTCAAGGTCTCCGGGAAGGTTCGGTTCGGTTAGCAGCCAGTCAGCCGCGAGGGTTGAAAAATCAACTAAGCTAACAGGATTTAGGCCATCGAGATTTGGGCAGTCCGCGTCACAGGCATTACCAATTCCATCGTCATCTGAATCTGTCTGGGAGGGGTTATAAACAGTTGGACAATTGTCGCATGCATTACCGATTCCATCACCAGCGGTATAGCCATGCCCTTCCAGACCATTTTGATGATGTCGCCGGATTTCTTCTGGTGTCAAGACCTTGTTATAAATAGCCACTTCGTCGATGGTACCATTCCACAACCAGATAGTGTCATAATACAACTCAGCTCCGATATAGACTGGTTCCTCAGTTGCAGTATTTATAGATGGATTGGTTGACTCATTAGATAGCTGGCCATTTACGTACAATTTCATATAATCACCATTTTTGAATACTCCCACAACGTGATACCATTCACCGAGTGAACAAAGCTCTGATTCACCTGTAGAATACCAATTAGAACCATCATGTGTATCAAAACTAAATGTCTGACTATCCAAAAAACGTAACCCATACCTATATTTTCCATAGAGAAAATTGCCTTGTCTGACAATATTTTGAGTCTCACCTGTAGAACCAATAGATCTCACCCATGCTTCAACGGCAAGTTCAGCTGTTATATCTAAAGAAGCATCAGGGTTAATGTAAACATAATCATTCTTACCATCAAAGTTTAAAGCACTATTTATTTTTCCAGTTTCCTGAGTTGCACCATAAATAGTTCCGTGGTTCTCATCGGCTGAATCTAATGCTGTTGTTCCATTTGCCTCATCAAATTTCCAGTAAGAAACAAAATCTTCGATAGTGGTACCATCTGTATCATTCTGGTCTGGATTATAGACATAAGGACAATTATCCATATCATCAGGAATTCCATCGCCGTCAGAATCAGTAGTGGATGAGAAGACAGCATGTAAGGTATGGTTAGAGTCAATTGGTACACTTATTGGATTGAAATAGTTCCATGAGCTGTCAAGTTCCCAATGGTAAAACACGTAATTAGCGTTTGGAAACGCTGTAACTTCAACGCAAGAGCCAACTGTATAATTGTAGCTTCCAGGAGCCGGCGCTGTTGTTCCACCAGAAGTCACGGTTATTGTTAGGCCATATGATGCAGGAGGTTCAAGTTTTACTAGCCAAACATCATTTTGTCCTGCTCCAATAGAAGTTGTTCCGCCAACCATAATGTATCCTCCATCACTAGTTTGCTGAACAGCATTCACTCCCTCTCCGTAGCCTGCACCGCCTGCGCCGTATGTCTGGTTCCACAGTACTTCTCCAGAATTGTCTGTCTGAACGGCCCAAGCATCACTATAACCATATCCTGGCCAAAAAAGTCCGGCAAACACATAGCCTCCATCGTTGGTCTGTATAACGCAATTAGCGACGTCGGCACCACCTGTTGCATACGCTTTGTTCCATTGTGTATTTCCATAACTATCAGTCTTAATTAACCAAGCATCCTGGTGATCAGCACCGGTCTGTCTACATGTTCCAGCAAGAATATATCCTCCATCCTGCGTCTGGACAATAGAGTAACCATGATCCTCCCACCAGCCTCCAGGCCACGCATACGTTTTGTCCCACATCACATCTCCGTTTAAATCAACCTTAACCAACCAAAAATCGTCCCCAGTTGTTTCCATTCCAAATCCAGCAGTTCCCAAAACTGCGTATTGACCATCGCTTGTCTGTATAACAGACTTTGCCACTGCCGTACGGTTATCGGGCCCACCCGACGTTCTGATCCACTCTTGTTCTCCGAAAGCATCAGTCTTAATCAGCCGGAATTGATAGCCATACTGTGTATCAGAATAGTACTGGCCAGCTAGGACATATTCGCCATCATTTGTCTGGATAATTGAATTTGCCCACTCGTTACTTTCTTGACCGTATGTTTTGCTCCACCCCATGTTTCCATTTGCATCAGTCTTAACGAGCCAAAAATCAGCACCACCGGCGCCAAAAGAGCGAGTCCCACCAGCTAATGCGTATCCACCGTCGCTGGTTTGAACCATCGAATAGAAGAAGTCATCATAGATTCCGCCAAAGACCTTGTCCCACTCTTTGTCTCCATTTGCATCAGTCTTAATCAACCAGGCATCTGTGTCATATGAATCACCCCAGTTTTGTTTGTATCCGGCAATTATGTACCCGCCGTCGCTGGTCTGCAAAACAGCACATCCTACATCGTCCAGGTAGTCTCCGTATGCTTTGTGCCATTCTATGGCAGGTGGTTCTACGGATACTGCTTGTTCAAGATTAAACGCTAATACTAAGGCTGTTATCAACACAAGACTGATTTTTTTTATTTTACACCTCCTGAGCATTTCAACTCATCTTTATCAATCATTATTTGATTTGACATTTCCCATATTAATCCGCCTCTGGCGGATTAAACGCATAGCTACGGAACCAAGCCTTTCGATTCCATAATAATATCAAAATCTTCTTGGAATTACAAGCATTTGAAGTCTTTTTTGGGAATGATACCTTTGTTCCGTTAAATTCCAGCTTCAATTATTTGTCAAAAGTGATTTCCAGAGCATCCTTCCTTTCTTCTGTGCCCAACAATGATTATACAGTTTTATACGCCTTTTATCCGCCTTTTATCCGCCTCAGGCGGACTGGCGGGCTGGCGTACTGTATGAAACGGGAAAGATTGTCCCCGCATGCCTTTGGCGGGGAACAGACTGCTTTCTGCTTACCCTTTCGGCCTGAATTCATTATCTTTTAATAATTCCTCAAACATCTCTTTTCCTATATTACCACACTTTTGGCTGGATTGGCAAGGGGAAAGGACAGATGGACGCCCCCAGCCGCGAGCGGCAGGGCTAAACGGTTTTGAGATATAAGTCCTTATTTCTGCTATGTTTGTAAAAAAATCTGCCATAAGCATCGGGGGGATATAAACTTACAGAATATTTTCAATCAAATACGCAGGTAGTTGCGCGCAAAATTCGAAAAAAGTGAAAATTTTTTATTCCTTTTTACATAAGCACTTACGCAAAATCTCCCCTTAAAAAATCGGCCAAATTTCAATCAAACGTGCAGGTTCGGCCAATATTGAGGGGCGACGTCAGCCCCCGTATTGCGTGAAGCGTGAAGCGTATCGCGTAGAGTTGATGAGACTACAGACAGGGCAGGCTGCCGGAGGCCACAATGAGGGGCATACAGGGAGTTTTAAGTTCAAAGTGTAAAGTGTAAAGTTGTGGTATCGCTGCGCGATGACATTTTTAAATCCGAACCGCAGGCAGGCTGCGCTCGGGACAAGCGGAGGTTGGGTAATCAAGGTTACTGTTGAGATTCCGGACTGGGTTGAACGGCTGTTCGTTTGGGTGGTGCTATTGTGTCGTCGTCTGCGCTACGGCTACGCTTTTCGGCGAATACCGCTGACGCAGGGCAAATTCGCAATTGTTGACCCGGATGATTACTATCGGCTTAGAAAATACGGATGGTACGCTATGAAACAAGGCCGGAGCTTTTATGCCTGCAGATGCGTAACTATAGGTAAGGGCAGGCAAAGGAATATACCAATGCATCGAGCGATAATGAAGGTGCCGGATGGGATGTTTTGCGACCATATAAATCATAATGGTTTGGATAATCGTAAGGTAAATTTAAGGGCTGCAACGTGTGCTCAAAACAGCTGGAATAAGCGAAAGCAACAGGGCAAATATAGTTCGAGATATAAAGGGGTGAGCCGTTCACGTGTAGATAAGAAGTGGATGTCAAGGATAGAGGTTAATGGCAGGAAGATGTATCTTGGCAGTTTCAAGGATGAAATAGATGCTGCGAGAGCTTATGACAGGGCGGCGAAGAAATATCATGGCGAGTTTGCGGTTTTGAATTTTGTGGGAAAGAAAACCCCCAAATAAATTTGGGGGCTAATTATATCACGTCGCCCCTTCGACTTCGCTCAGGGCAGGCTTACCGGCGACGGCTAAACGACCGGAGATGAGCATTGTCTTTGGAGTGCTGCTGAATTATAATATCCCGTAAAAAGGAGAAAGGCCAATTGAAGTCGAGTACTATTATTCTGAAAGAGGCCAGCGGGCTGGATATATTCGCGGCTGGCGCGGATTTGAAAAATACCTTCTGCTTTGCCAAGCAGAACCAGCTTATCTGCAGTGAGCAAATCGGCGACCTCGAAGATGCGGCGGTCTATCATCACTATATCGAGTCAATCAAACAATTGCGGCAGCTTTACCAAGTCGAGCCGAAGGTCGTGGTATGCGACCTTCACCCGGGGTATTTATCAACGCAGTATGCTTTGTCGATGCCTGATGTTAGGGTGATTCAGGTCCAGCATCACTGGGCACATATTGCATCGGTTCTATTTGAGCACGGCTGGCCCGCTTCGTCCGCGAAGCGAGGCGAGCAAGGGCCGGTCATCGGCCTTGCATGTGACGGGACCGGCTATGGTACGGATGGAGCGATTTGGGGCTGTGAGTGCCTGCTCGCGTCTTTGGAGAAATTCGAGCGGTTCGGCCATCTGGCCTATTACCAGTTGGCCGGTGCGGATAAGGCAAGCAAAGAGGCCATAAGGCCTGTCCTCGGATTACTGAAAAAAACTTACGGCGAAGGGTTTGAATTAGATAAATTCAAATGGCTGCTCGATAAAATTGAGCCGGATAAAAATAAGCAGCAGATTATTCTTGAGCAGATTGACAAGCGGCTCAATACGGTGGAGACTTCGAGTCTGGGCAGGGTTTTCGATGCGGTTGCTGCTATGGTCGGGCTGGGCAGCTTCAATCATACTGATGCGCAACTGCCGATGGCCCTTGAGGCAATTGCAGGAGATGGTGTTGTGGATCCGACCCTTCGACTGCGCTCAGGGCAGGCAAGCTCACCACAGGAAGAGCATTATGATTTTGAGCTTATCAGAAAAGACGGCGAACCAGTACAGCTTGATTTATGTAAAATGCTCGAGCAGTTAATCGCTGACATTCAGGCGAAAAAAGACGCAGGCGTAATTTCTGCGAAGTTCCACAATACTCTTGCCGTCGGCCTATTGGCAATGGCGAAACAAGCCAGGGAATCTACGAAATTAGATACTGTCGCGCTAACCGGTGGGGTGTTTTGTAATAGGTATTTGACAAACCGTCTGATTAAACTGTTGAAGGAAAGCGATTTTAACGTATTATTTAACAAAGATGTTCCGACCAGTGACGGCGGCGTAGCTGTCGGCCAGGCGGCAATAGCTTTGTATCTCGTCTCTCGGGGCTCGTAGCTCGATACCCGTGGCCTGTTACTCGTCGCCCGTGACTCGGGATTAACTGAGAGATGGTTTATGGGAATTTTGAGTTAAAATAGAAGATAAGTGAAAATAAAAGATTACAAAGATTTGAAGATTTGGCAGAAGGGAATTGAGATAGCTGATAAGATATACTCAATTACCGAAGGCTTCCCTAAAACGGAATTGTATTGTTTAACTTCTCAAATGAGAAGGGCCTCTACATCTATACCCTCTAACATTGCCGAGGGTTTTGTGAGGCATCACAGCAAAGAATACAAGCAATTCTTGTATATCTCTTTAGGTTCTTGTGCTGAATTGGAAACACAATTGATAATCGCCAATAAAAGAAATCATATCACAAAAAAGAAATTGGAAGAATTAGCAGAAGATTTAAATCACGAAAGTCGAATGATTGTAAGTCTTATTAATAAGCTTTGACGAGTCACTGGTCACGAGCGACGAGCGACGGAATACGAGCGACGAAATATGTGTTTAGCGATACCGGCAAGAATAGTTGAGTTGGAGAAAGACAACGCGATTGTCGATGCGATGGGCAACCGCTACCGCACCAAAACTACATTATTGCCGGAAGCTAAATTAGGGGATATGGTTCTGGTACACGCTGGTTTTGCCATCTCGGTTGTTGATGAAAAGGAGGCGAGGGAGACCTGGCAGCTTCTTGCGGAAATAGCCGATTTTGACGAAACCCAGGATAAAATCTCAGGATAGATTCTATGCTCGAACGTATTTATAAAGCGCTGAGCTTGATGGATACTGCCTGTGAGAGATTTGGGCGGCGAATCAATATAATGGAGGTTTGCGGCACGCATACGGTTGCAATTTTTCGTACCGGCGTAAAATCGACCTTACCCAAAGGGCTCAAACTAATATCGGGGCCCGGCTGTCCGGTTTGCGTTACCGGCCAAGGTTACATCGATATTGTTTTACAATTAGCTGACCGAGACGATTGTCTAATTGCCACATACGGCGATATGATTCGTGTTCCCGGTGAAGGTGGCTCGCTCGAAACAAAGCAGACAAAGGCCGATGTCAAGGTTGTCCTCAGCAGTGAAGATGCGCTTCAATTAGCAAAAGACAATCCCGATAAGACAATAATATTTATTGCGGTCGGCTTTGAAACCACTGCGCCAGCGACGGCTGTGGCAGTGAAAGAGGCGGCGGCAGAAAATATCAACAACTTTTGTATCTTGAGCGGGCATAAATTAGTAGTGCCAGCGATGCGGGCGCTACTATCTGAAAAAAACAATAAAATTGATGGTTTTCTGTGCCCCGGGCATGTCAGTGTAATCATTGGCTATGGCGCATTTGGACAGATTGTAGAAGATTTTGGTCGGCCTTGCGTGGTGGCCGGCTTTGAGCCGCTGCAAATAGTCGAAGGGCTTGGCGAAATCTGCCGGCAGCTTGCTGAGGGCAAGCCCGAACTAAAATCAATATATACAGCAGTCGTAACCGAGAAGGGTAATACCGCGGCACAAAAAATCGTCGATGAGTGCTTCGAGCCGGCGAACGGCTACTGGCGGGGGCTTGGAAAGATAGAAAAAAGCACGCTTAAGCTAAAAGATAAGTACAGTCAATTCGACGCCTTCAAACGATTTGACATAACCGAAATACCAACCGAGGAAGCAAGTGGCTGTCGATGCGGCGAGGTGTTGTGCGGATTGATTGAGCCGCCGCAGTGCGGTTTGTTTGAAAAGAGCTGCACCCCTGATATGCCGGTTGGACCGTGCATGGTAAGCTCTGAGGGTGCCTGTGCAGCGTGGTTTAAGTATAACAGGAACGGGAGATTAGGGTTTAGTAGCGATGAAAGAAAATAAACACGATAGAATCTTACTTGCGCACGGCGGTGGCGGGCGATTGATGGATGAGTTAATCCGGCATCATATCCTGCCCCAATTCAAAAATGATGCTCTCAATGAGCTGGCTGATTCAGCGAAATTAAATCTTGCTTCAAGCTCGGTGTGTTTCACCACGGACAGCTATGTGGTCAAGCCGCTATTTTTCAACGGCGGGGATATCGGCAAACTTTCCGTCTGCGGGACGGTAAACGATTTGGCTGTCGCCGGCTCGAAACCTGTCGCTTTGGCGCTATCGCTGATAATTGAAGATGGCTTTGAATTCGAATTGTTTGACAAAATTTTAAGCAGCATCAGCCAAACAGCAAAGGCAGCCAATGTCGATATCGTTACTGGTGATACAAAGACCGTCGAATCCGGAGCGGTCGATAAGATTTTTATCAATACGGCGGGCATTGGTGAGAAATTAGATGGTGTTGATTTGGGATTCGACAAGATAACAACCGGTGACAAAATAATCATCAACGGCACAATCGGTGACCATGGGATGACAGTTATCTCCCAGCGGCAGGACATTAAATTCCAATCGCAGTTGCAAAGCGACTGTGCCGCTTTGGCAGGGCTGACCTGCGAGCTGTTGGAGAACACGAATGGGGTTCACCCCGTTAGAAATAAGATGCCAAAGGCGGCCAGTTCGCGTTCGACGGGGATTTCTAACGGGGTAAAGTTTATGCGGGACCCGACCCGTGGAGGATTGGCTGCAACCCTTAGCGAAATCTCAAGGGCGAGCAGCCTGAGCATTGAAATTCACGAGGCCGACATTCCTATCAAACCGACGGTGCAGGCGGCGGCGGATATGCTTGGTTTTGATGTGTTGAGCATCGCTAATGAAGGTAAATTCGTTGCGGTTGTCTCGCCTGAGTCGGCTGATGATTGCCTGAATATCTGCAAAAGGCATCCATTGGGCAAAGAGGCAAGCATAATCGGTGAGGTTGTCCAAAGTCGCGATGTGCCTGTTGTGGAGCTGATAACCAAAATCGGCGGCAGGAGGATTGTCCAGATGCCGTACGGAAGAGAACTGCCGAGGATATGCTGATGCACGAGATGATGGTGGCAGAAAATCTTTTGGCTGCAATATCCGATGAAGCTGCAAAACGGAATGTAAAGCCGATTGGGGCCAAAATCAGCTGTGGCAAGCTCTATGCTATTAATGATGAAGCGCTTTGTTTTGCCTTTGAGGCCATTGCAAAAGGCACGGCCTGTGAAGGTCTGATACTGGAAGTAGAACATAAGCCGATACAAGGGCGATGTAAAAAATGTAATGAAAGTTTCAATGTCGATTTCTCCAGCCCGAAATGCCCCAAATGCAGCAGTGAGGACTTTGAATTACTGCCCGATGCGCCGCTTTTGCTGGAAGAGATAGAATTTTAGTCAGGGTAATACAATGCAAAAAGTCAATGTTGGGAAAAAAATTCTAAGCGCGAATCAAAAGTTTGCCTTTGAAAACATCCTGTTTTTAACTGAGCACGAGATTTTGTGCTTGAATATGATATCTTCTCCCGGCTCAGGTAAGACCACGATTTTGACAAGGACTATAAACGAATTGAAGGACAAAATAAAAATCGGCGTTATCGAGGGAGATATCGAGACCGACTTAGACGCAAAGAGAATCAGGGCAACCAAAGCGCCTGTGGTTCAGATAAACACCGATGGGGCCTGTCATTTATCTGCGGCCCAGGTAAATAAGGCGTTGAAGAATTTGCCTATGGATGATTTAGATTTGATTTTCATAGAGAATGTAGGCAATCTGGTTTGTCCATCGGCTTTCGAATTGGGTGAGGCCGGCAAGATAGTTGTGCTGTCCGTTGCAGAGGGCGATGACAAGCCAGCCAAATATCCTGCTATCTTTGCCAAGTCAAAGGTGCTGCTTATAAACAAGATTGATTTACTTGCAGCAGGTGCTCAGGAGGACTTTGACATCGAACGAGCGAAAGCAGATGCCAGAAAATTAAATAAAGGTATAGAAATTTTTCCGATATCAGCCAAAACCGGAGAAGGTATGACCGACTGGTACAAATGGTTAATTGAGAAAAACAGCGTATAGTATTACTTAGACTTTTTTGACTGGTAGAGATTGTGTTTGCGAATGTAATCGGCGACGGCGGGGTGCAGCATATCGGATATATCATGTCCGGCGGCTAATCTGTTTCGAATTTCGGTGCTGCTTATGTCAATCAGGGATGTCTGGATAACGTTACGCTGCAACCTTTCAACACGCTCAAGGCCCCAAAGAGCTTTAAATTTAGAAAAGTCCGGGGGTTTACAGCCAGCCCTGTACATCGTGGATAAATTGCATTCGTCTATCAATTTGGTAATTTCATACCAAAGTGGCAGTTCGTCGATGCTATCAGTGCCTATGAGCCAGTAAATTGAGATATCACTGCCGAGGTTGGTCTGGAACTGCCTTACAGTCTCCAAAGTATAGCTTGGCTCGGGTTTTCTCAGTTCGTAATCACTCAGCTCGAACTTTTTGTTGTCAGCGATAGCAAGGGCGAGCATCGCAAATCGGTCGGCATCACTTGCCGCAGGGAAGAGACCTTTTAATGGGGAACGTTTGGCAGGAATGAAAATAATTTTCTCTGCACCGATTTGTTTGACTGCTTCGGCGGCGACCGTAGTATGGCCTAAGTGAATCGGGTCAAACGTTCCACCGAACAAAGCTATTTTTCTTTTAGCTGTCATCACTTTATATTACCGTGGAAACTAACAAGTAAACTGTGAATAAAAGTTATAAGAGAGATTAGAAACTTTGACCAATGAAAAGATACTAACAAGCAGCGAAACTTTTAAAATCCAATTTATCTTTAGCATACTTGAAACATTTTAACAATACACTGACATTATACATAGCAACAAAAAAAAGAAATCTTTCTCCGGCAATCATAATCGCAAAACAGGATGATAAACAAAATAAGCCGTTTTTAACACCGGCAATCACATAAAATAGCTTCTCAGCTTAAATAAAAGTTTAAATCACATATAAACAAGTTACATCTTTGCATTATAGAACAATGATGAACGACATGGGCAGCTGTATAAGACATCGATGGTAAAAAATTTTATAAAGTATTTTTTTATATTTGACCGATAAAAAACATAGAAAATATTTTTGGCTTTTTTATAAATTGTTTGACAGAGTTTTTCAATGTGAAGTAGACTAAAGTCAATATTGCAATGTTAGGTTAAAGACAAAAAAGTTTTAATCAACCGAAAAGGAGGTGATTAAATAATGGCAAAGAAGAAAGCAAAGAAGAAAGCAAAGAAGAAAGCAAAGAAGAAAGCAAAGAAGAAAAAAGCCAAAAAGAAATAACAGGGACAGTGCAGCAGTTTGATTAGAAGCCTGTATGTGTTACAGACTTTTGCAGGCCGCCGGTTAAAGCCGGCAAATTAAGGGTTATCTCGTTTGACTTGTTGTAAAGGGAAACCCAGCTGCAATCTGAAGCTTAGGATTGCAGCAAGCTATTAAAAATGGAAGATTCCACCTGAACGATGGAATCTTCCATTTTGTTTATTTAAAGTTCAGTCGCTAATATTCTTAACTATCGTAATAATAAGATGTTACATTCAACCATTGGCCACTTCTTCTTTGTGGCCGTTTTAGTGCAAATCGCTGTTTATGCTAATTATAGCCATATCAGATTAGGAGAAGTTGTTCGGCTTTCATCTTTATATATGGGGGGGCAAACCAAATCTGCACGCAGCATCTGTGTCGGTCGGATGGTTATACATCGTTGACTGCGTTCTTGCAATCGGCGCTGAGTTTCGTATACTGTCTGTTGATAGTAAGGTAGTTTTTGTAATACCACAGCATCCCCCGCTCTTGTTTCGCAAGAAACTGCGGGGGCATATTCGCAGAAAGAAGTATATGGATTATTTTAACTATAAAAATGGCAAGCTGTTTGCTGAAGGAGTGGACGTTGAGAAAATCGCCGCTGAAGTGCAAACGCCGGTTTACATCTACAGTAAGGCCACCTTTGAGGAACATCTGCGGAAGATTCAGAATGCCTATAGTGCTCTCGCGGCTATGGTTTGCTACTCCGTTAAGGCCTGTGGGAATATAAATATTCTAAAATTTATGGTTGAAGCAGGCAGTGGCTTTGATATTGTCAGTGGGGGAGAGTTGTATCGGGTTTTGCAGGCAGGAGGGGAGCCGTCGAAAATTGTCTATGCTGGAGTAGGCAAAACCGACAGAGAAATCATCGAAGCACTAAATGCAGACATTGCCTATTTTAATATTGAATCTGAGGCCGAGCTGGAAAACTTGATGCGGCTGGCAAAACAACAAGGCAAATGTCCCAAAGCCGCTTTGCGTGTCAATCCCGATGTGGACCCTAAAACGCACAAATATACCACTACGGGTACAAAGGAGTCTAAATTTGGTGTGGATATTGAGCGTGCACGGAAGGTCTTCGCTGATTATGGTAGCCCGCTTCGCCGGAGCGACAGCGAGGCGAGAAAGACATCAGTGAACCTTTGCGCAATTGATATACATTTGGGTTCAGCGGGAAAGACTGTCCAGCCGTACGTTGAGGCAATAGAAAAAGTACTGGCTCTAATTGAAAAATTGCGCAGCGATGGGTTCAGCATCGAAGCATTAAACATTGGTGGTGGCTATGGAGCAGATTATATAACCGGTACAGCACCAACGGCTGCGGAATACGCCGCTGCTATCGTGCCTTTGTTAAAAGGAAAAGACCTGAAGCTTATTCTGGAACCGGGGGCAAGCATTGCCGCCAATGCAGCGATTTTAGTGACGAAGGTTTTGTACCTCAAAAAGGGCGGTCAGAAGAAATTTGTTATTGTCGATGCGGGAATGAATGATTTGATTCGTCCTCCATTGTACGGTGCGTTTCATTTCATCTGGCCTGTTGAGGCAGGTGAAAAATTTGTTCCGCGCCAGCGTGATAAAGACCTGCAATTAGACGGCACAGAGATTGTTGATGTGGTCGGGCCGATTTGTGAAAGTGCGGACTTTTTCGCTAAAGACAGAGCTTTACCGCCGTTAAAAAGAGGCGATTTGCTCTCGGTCTTTACAGCAGGTGCATACGGCTTTAGTATGAGCAGCAACTATAATGCGCGAGGCCGAGCCGCTGAGGTGCTCGTTGATGGCGACAAATTCTACGTCATCAGAAGACGCGAAACCTACGAGGATTTAATTGCTTTGGAAAAATGAGCCGTGGCTCATATATTTGCGCTCGTAGCTCAGTAGGATAGAGCATCGGTTTCCTAAACCGGAGGTCGCAGGT
>CAZOQJ010000043.1:0-17653 GCA_964581905.1 uncultured Pirellulales bacterium | reverse complement strand
TTTAAGATTACATGCTGCTCGCGTTCTGTAAGCTCGTTCTTTATGACCTGGGCCAGGCCTTGCCTTGCCCGCTCAAAGGCAGCAAAATCTACGGCCTCTTTGGTCCTCATATCCCGCTGGATATTCGCCAGCGAAGCTGCTCTTTTTCTGCTGGGTTCCGTACTCTTGCCGGACACCTTTGCGTACTCTTTGGCTATGTTCAATGAGGCGCGCCTGCCAAATCGAAAGCCCACCGTGTAATCGAATTCTTCGACTGCGTTAATTAATGCGAAATTACCCCTGCTTACAAGTTCCGGAAAACTTACCCCGCTTCTGGCGTGTTTGCTTGCGATACTCACGATGAGCCGCAGGTTGGCCTCGATTATTGTTCTTCTGATGTCCTCGGCTTCTGCCAGGTAATTCTCTATTTCTTTCAGCTGTGCGCTGGAGGCACGATTGGGTTTTATGCTGGTTCTTTTTATGCAAGCGAGGTATTTCAGGTAATTATATCTGCGAAATAGCTCGGCTTCGCGTTCCCTGTTGAGCACAGGGGCATCCTTCAATATCTGCAGGTACTCCGGCAGCAGGTGCTCCCCGAATAATTCAAAAGGTTTAGCTCCCTTGCCCGGGACTTTCTTTTTCACATCGATTGGCTCTGAGAGAATTTTTTCGCCGGCGTCTTTTTTGAGAAACTCGTCACTGGCGACAAATTCTATTTTTTTGGCCAGAAGCGCCCTTGCCCTTCGCATATTTATAATACGATATATCGAACTTTTACTGCGATTGAACCGCGTCATTAATTCTTTGATGCTGCACTTTTGTTTGTACAGCTTGTAGATTTCGCCGGTAGTGGCTGTGTTAACTATGCCGGCAGGTTTCTTGAAAATCGCTTTTCCCGGATGGGCCTTTTCATAGTTCAGCAGTGTGTACCTGACGGTTTCATGGGCCTTATTAGTTTTAGCTGCTATTTTGTCTATGATTTGGTGGCGGGACAATCCTTTGTCAGCGGTAAGCTTGATGGCCTGCTTTATAATTTGCTGTTTTTGCTTATCTGTCATTCGTCCGAAGGTTTGTGCCTTGGCGGTAAGGTCAGGATTTGCCCTGGCAAATTTGTCCACAGCCGATTGCAGAAAACCGAAACGTTTTTTACCGTCATGGAAGATAAATTTTCTTGCGAGCAGGCCTCGTTTTCTCCAGCGGTGGATTGTTTTCGTTGAAACGCTGAAGAGTTTTGCAAGCTCTTCAATGGTGTAAACTTTTTCGCCTTGCCCAATGGCAGGCTGGGCGAGCCGGCCGCTTATCTTGGAAATGAATATCCGCAGGTCCTCAGCAAGCTCGTCACCTTTTATAAGCTGCTGAGCAGATTCATCTTTGGGGTGGAAGCGCGTAAGACGATAGCACACGAACTCGAAAGGATAATCCTTTTTCTTATCGATGACTTCGAAAAGTTTTTCAGCGGCATCGAGCTGTTTTCGGCGCTGCTTCTGAGACGCAAATCGAAACTGCATCAATAATTGTGCTATATTTTGGTTCTTTATCTTACGCATAGTTGAAACTCGATTCTCGATGCTTGATTCTCGATACTCGTTTTTGGCAATAGGATTAAATCAGGTATCCAGCATCCGGTATCAAGCATCCCAATTTCCCATTATCACCAAGTGTCCATTTTAGCAAATTGGGTGCAAAAAAGACAATGTTTTTTGCAGGTACTACGCAGAGCAGTACTGTCGCCTCTTTTAAAATAGGTTCGACAAGCTCCCCGCTTCGCCCTAAATGGCAGAGCTTCGCAGGGCAGGCACCACAGGTTTAAGATTTAAGATTTGAAAATAGAAAAAGCAAACCCCGCAATAAATTTGGGAAAAACAACAAGTAAATAAAACCCCTTGCGGTGCAAGAGGCTAACAAAATTAAAATACCCCAGTCGCAAGCAATAGGGCTAAACGAATCTTAGGTGATAAGGTTTTTGGCCACATCGACGGCGGTTGCGGCGTCGGGTGCGTAGCCGTGTGCGCCAATCTTGTCGGCGTAACCCTGCGTGACCGGTGCTCCGCCTATCATCACTTTAGCTGAAACGTTTGCATCGTTCAGGGCCTTTATAGTCTTCTCCATGCCCGGCATTGTTGTGGTCAAGAGCGTGCTCACACCTACTAAATGCACGCCTGTGGCCTTTGCCTTTTCAACAAACTTTTCGGGGCTGACATCTACACCGAGGTCAATAACCTCAAAGCCCGCTCCTTTTAGCATCATTGCTACTAAATTTTTGCCGATATCGTGTAAATCGCCCTGCGCGGTTCCTATTAGAAACTTTCCGACCGGCTTGACTCCGGCTTTGGTAAGTTCCGGCTCAAGCAGCTCCATCGCCGTTTTCATTGCGCGCGCAGCAATAAGCACCTCAGGTATATAAATCTCATTCTTTTTGAAGCGCTCGCCGACAATGTCCATACCTGCAATTAAGCCCTCATCAAGGACGATTTTAGCTGTAGTGCCTTCTTCAAGGGCTGCCCGGGTGATTTCTACAGCAGTATTTTGGTCGCCTTTAATCACCGCATCAGCTAAAGCTTTCAAGTCTGCCATACCACTTGACCTCTACTTCATTCAAGACCTAACTTCAATAGAATATAAATGACTAAAGTGCCTAAAGTGAGCTAAAGTAGAAAAATAATCCGCCTAAGGCGGATAAATCCGTAACTTTAGGCACTCTAAATTTTAGGCACTTAAAACTTATTATTCAATAACACAAAGCAATCGCTAAATCAAACTTTTTAACTACGAATGTGGTTTTTGATGAGTTGGCCCGTTCGACTTGGTTCGACTTCGCTCACCACAGGTCGCTCAGGGCAGGCTGTGTAAAGCCATTATTCGCATAATTTTATTTGATATATAGCCCTTAATAATGTATATTAAGAGTTTCATTATTTTCTGAATACTGAATAATAGTTACTGCATATATAATCTTATAATAGGGTGGTTGTTTTGTTGTATTTGTCGAAAATTCAGGGTTAAACACAGAATATAAGATAGCAAATATGAGCCACTACATAGTTTTGGTAAAACAGGTTCCTGACGTAACTCAGATTACTGACAATGCTTTCGACCCCGAGAGCGGCACACTCGTTCGAGCTCGTTTGACCAACGTAATCAACGAGCTGGATGCCCAGGCACTGGCTTTTGCAAACTATATGAAGAAAATCAGCGGCGACCGGAAGGGTAAAATCATTGCTCTGACTATGGGACCGCCAATGGCTGGAGAGGTCCTGCGATATGCTCTGAGCAGATGTGCAGATATGGTTGTGCTGCTGACCGACAGGGCGCTGGGCGGGGCAGATACCGTTGCTACGGCAAATCCTCTGGCATTTGCCATTAGAAAAATTGTCAAAGAGATACTTCAATGCGGCAATGATTATTATGTAGTTACCGGAATGCAGTCGGTAGATGGAGACACGGCTCAGGTACCCCCCCAAATCGCTGAGGAGCTGGCTTTACCCTGTATAGCTTATGTTACCGGCGCTGAATTTTCGGGACTACGGCAGGGCCTCTCGCCTCCGGCAAAGCCTTCGGCGGAGCTGGGTCGCCCTGACGAGAAGAGTAGCCGTTTTGAATTCATCCGAATTATCAGCGGCGGTAGCCAAGTGGTTACCCCGAAAAAATTACCGGTTGTACTAACCGTTGCCAAGTACGAATACCCTCTCTTTGCGACATTTGCAAGAACCAGATGGGCAAACAAAGCGGAGGTTATTCAATGGGGTAGCGCAGATATCAAAGCAACTCACATTGGCGTTTCCGGTTCAAAAACGAGTGTGATACGGGTTTTTCCGCCGGGTAAAAGTACCAGAAAGTGCCAACGGGTTAGTGACGTTGGATTATTAGCCAAGGTCCTTATCGATAGCTTTACCAGCGGCAATGGCGAGTCCGGCCCAAGTGCCGATGACCAGACGCATCGTTACGTTTTACCCGATAGACGGGCAGATAAGTTTGACAGGAGCTTCGAGGGGACGAGAAAAGAACAGGAAGATTATGAAATCCTGGCTGATACTTTCAAGGAACTGGGTATTACTGATATTAGTCGGGTCGATGATGCTGTTCGTGAAAAGGTTCTCACTGCTGTAGAAGGGCGATTCCACAAAAAGGCGCTGGAGGATATGCTCAATGGTTTTAAGTTGAACGGGCCGGCCTTTAAGGGTGAGGTTTGGGTTGTGGCCGAACACAGTGGGGGTGCGGTACATCCGGCGACGTTTGAGCTTATCGGCAGGGCTCGCGACCTTGCAGACTCTTTGGAGAGTAAGGTGGGGGTTGCTGTAGCCGGCTACGAGATTGAGCCGCAGGCGAAGGAGCTGATTGCCGCAGGTGCGGACAATATCTATCTCATCGAGGACCAATTGTTGAAGGTGTTTGACCCAACTGCGCATCGCAAGGCTATAGCGGATGCGATAAGCACATATTGGCCGCAAATCGTACTCTACGCTGCGACTCCGCAGGGCAGAATGCTTGCGCCGATGGTTTCATACAGGGTTGGTTGCGGCTTGACCGCCGATTGCACCGGATTGGATATTCGGGACAGCTCGCGAAAAGGCGATATAGGTCTACTATTACAGACCCGTCCGGCCCTCGGTGGTAACGTTATGGCTACCATCCGCACGAAAAATTCCAAATCACAGATGGCAACGGCAAGGCCGGGTGTTATGAAGAGATTGCCGCCGGATAATTCAAGGAAAGGCAAGGTTATAAAACACAAAGTCCAGCTCTCCAATGATGATATCAGTCTGGAAATTCTAAAAACGGAGTTAGGTACGGGCGAGGTGAACTTTGAAGCCAAAGTGATTGTAAGCGGCGGCAAAGGTATGCAAAGCCGGGACAATTATGAACGACTCATGGGTATGCTTTGCGACGGTCTAAGTAAAAAATTGGATACGCAGGTTGAAAGAGGCGCCTCGCGTGCAGCGGTAGAGCAGGGCTTTATCGAGCGTGTGCATCAGGTCGGCCAAACCGGTACCTCGATAGGGCCAAAAATTTACATCGCCTTGGGGATATCCGGCGCCATTCAGCATATGATAGGTGTTGCGAATACCGAAACTATCATCGCTATCAACAGTGACCCTAACGCACCGATATTTAAGCAGTGCGATTACTATATCGTCGGAACTGTAGAGGATACGATACCTAAGTTAGCTCAGGCATTAGAGACGGAGTAGAAAGTGCCAAACGACAAACAGAATACAGAGGACAGAATACAGAAGACAGGAGACGGAAAAGTATCTGTCTTGATAGTTGGAGCGGGGCCGGCCGGCCTGGCGGCAGCAATACAGCTCAAAACTAAAAGTCCGCAAATGGAAGTTTGCGTCGTTGAAAAAGGAGCGGATTTGGGCAATCACAACCTCTCCGGCGCTGTTTTGGAAGCCGAGCCGTTGCATACGTTACTTGATTTAGCTGTGCCGGGCTGGCGTGACAGCGACGCTGCCAAAGATGTTTTGGGCCACATAATTGACAAAGATGACATTATGTTTTTGCTTGGCAAAAAGCTGTCATTTAATATTTTCTTTGCGATTAGGATCGCCAAAATCTTTCACCTTGGTTTCGGCCAGATGATACACAAGGGCGATTACTCTGTTTCGACAAGTAAGTTAACGAAATGGATGGGGCAGATTGCAAAAGACCTCGGCGCCGAAGTACTTACCGGCTTTGCTGCAGAAGACATTATTTTTGATGAATCATCTACAAAGGCAAGAGGTGTCAGGCTTGTTGACCAGGGTTTGGATAAAGAAGGCAATAGGCAGCCGAATTTTGTCGAGGGAGAAATTATAGAAGCTGATTTTGTTGTGCTTGCTGAGGGCTGCGACGGCCTGGTGACAGAAAAATTTATTGAAAAGGCAAACCTGCAAAGAGAGGCAAATCAACTTTACTCAGTCGGCGTGAAGGAGCTTATCAAAGTAAGCCCTGAACAATACAATAAGTTTACTTCAGGCCGGGTTGTTCACGCTATGGGCTATCCAATCTGGACGCCCGGTATTGGGCCGGGAATGTTTGGCGGTGGAATTGTCTATGCCGGTGTTCAGGACCATCTTTCCGTCGGTATGATTGTCGGTGCCGACTGGAGATACTGCGACTTTAATCCACAGGATGCACTGACGAATTTCAAGAATCATCGCTTTGTAAAGAAATTTATTGACGGCGGCACGGTTGTAGAAGCCGGCGCAAAGATGATTCCCGAAGGCGGATACTATGCCATACCGAGAGAACCGCAGACAGGCAGTATTGGTAAAGGCAACGTGATGATTTTGGGTGACAGTGCCGGCTTTGTAAATATGCTCAAAATCAAAGGCCTGCACAACGCTATTGATTCAGGCATCCAGGCGGCAAAGGCAATCGCTGAAACCATAGACAACCCGGAACATGCAGCGGTCAGGTATACCGAGCTGGTTGACCAGTCGAATATTGCCAAAGAAATGAAATCGGCAAGGAATTTTCGCCAGACGGTAGTGAAGTTTGGGCCTTTGCAGGGAATGCCGCTTTCGGTTTTGGGTGGTTTGCTGCCGAAATTCAAAGTCGAAAATGACTACGAGGCGATGACGATAGCTCCTTATCGCCTCAAGCCCAATCAAAATTTCGATAAGGATACCTTTACTGCTGTGGCGGCTACCGAGCATCGCGAGGAGCAGCCATCACATTTGAAGATTCTGGATTCTGATATTTGCAAAACCAGGTGCACTCCAATATTCAGTAGCCCCTGCATTACATTCTGTCCGGCTGGGGTATATGAAACCGTCCAAGGCGAAGTAAAGCCGGCCAATCCTTCAAATTGTCTGCACTGCAAAACCTGCCAGAGAAAGTGTCCCTTCGATAATATCAGATGGACCGTTCCGGAAGGCGGCGGCGGACCACGCTATAAGCGAATGTAAAAGAAGCGCATATCAGAAATACAGGGTCAAGAATCCAAATCTTCATAACGTCGTCCGGAACCACATCTGGCTGCTTGTTGCTTAACTTACAAGCGGCGAACAACGAAACCCGGCAAAACCACTGACGGCCTGAAGAGCTGAATCTTCGCTCAAAACAACCAATTCATTTTTTACTTGATTTACAGCCAGAAAAATGATAAAATTATGTTTGTTTTAATTGGTTTTACCAAAAGCAGGAGATGTGAAGTGATGAGAAGCTGGCGGTTATACGTTTTGCCTCTGTGCGTTTTTCTTTTTGGTTTACCTATCTATGTTCTGGCTGCTAGCGCCACCGCTACCCAGATTATAACGATAAGAGTGGAGCCTTTTGCTGTTATCTCACTTGTAGATACTGGCGGGAAAAATTCGGCTTGGTTGGTTGTTGACAGTACAGGCATAACCACCGTAAGTCAAGAGCTCGAATGGACGACGAACCTTGAAGGGATGAGAGTGGCCGTTCAGTCTAACCTTGTAGCAGACGAACAGGATTACATCCTTAGAGTTCGAGCTGTAAACTTGAAGAGCAAAGGTACATCAAAGGGTTGGGTGATTATTAATGAGGAACCTTCAGATATCATAGCTGGTGTCACGCGAGAAGTTGGCGGTTGTTCCCTGCAGTACGAGGCATTGCCCAAGATTATTGAAAACCCGGGGCGTGATGAGCACATCATTACTTATACTATCACGGAATAACAACTCCTTTATTTCTTAACTTTACCCGACGCTGCGATTGTTATGGATATCGGCGGCCTGTTTTCGCACGGCAGCATCATTGTCTGTGAATATGGAATACCGGCCATTGTCAATGTAGGTGCAGCAACCAAGATTATCGAAACTGGCCAGACAATACAGGTCGATGGTAATCAGGGAGTGGTAAGAATCCTTAAATAATTCACAGCATTTTCAAGCAATAGAGCGCATAAAAAAATACGACCAAAAGACGGAGGATAGGTGTTGGAAATAGTATTCTGGGCTGTGTGTTTTGCTTGTTCTAATGCTGGGGCAGCTTCTCAGGATACTCTTTGGGTTCTTTTTTTGCCTGTTTCTTGGCTGCCCTCTTAGGTTTTTTTTGTGGCTTTTGCTCGGCCTCATCCTTGGGTTGTACCTGTGGTTCTCCTTCGGGTTGCTTTTGTGGCTTCTTCTCAGACTGTTCCTGGGTTTGCTCTTCTTTCTCTTTCTCTTTCTTTTCGCGCTGAATTGCTTCGTATATCTCTATGCGATGAACCGGTATTTCCCTTGGGGCTGTTATACCCAGGCGTACTTTGTCCCCCCGAACATCGACGATGGTAATCCTGACATCATCGCCAATCATAATTGACTCATCTTTCTGTCTACTTAGAACCAACATTGCCAACTCCTTTTGTCAGCTGGTCTTAATATTACGAAGTGGCCTGACCTATTGTTCAACCAGCTGTTTGTCAAACGCTTTTCGATGAATTTGTCCGGTAGTGGCTTGTACTGAAAATAACGTCTGACAAACAAATCATAAACTTACCTACTATTTTCGGCTAATTTCGAGGCAGAAAACAACCAAATTTGGTTTTGTTGAGAATGTAGAGATGAGTTATTATGCTTTTTGCGCATAAGAGCTTAAAATAGAAAAACTTATGTAAAAAATGACTAAAAAAAAAGATGTGCCAAATTTGTCTAATCCGGTCTTTTTAACTATTTTCCGCGTGTTTTCGCCAGAAATTGTAGCGTATAGCCAGCCAGTAGCCGGCGATTGCGCCTAATGTGCCGAAACTCACCATCTGCACTGGTAATATTGAAATACCTGCATTGGAAAAAAAAGCCCCCGGTTGGTGCTCAGTTAGATATTGCAACACATCTTGCCTGATGTAAGTAGTTATAGCAAAAGCAGTTACTAAAGCACTTGCGATTATAGGCCAGATATAACTAATGTTGAGAGATGTTTTGACCATAAAAGCGGCGAGCCCGAACGAAACTATAACTGCAAAGGCAATTTGCCCGACCTCCGGCTGGCCGACAACTGCGCCTAATTCAGGGTCAAATATTTTAACGTCCTTGGCAAACAGTCCTATAAAGAAATAAGCTATTAAAACCGAGCCCGCCAGACCGATTATCGAATTTAAGTATACTTTTAAGTTAGCATTAGATTTTTCTCGCCCGCCGCCCCGACTCGCGTCGGAAGACGCGGGGGCAGGTCCCTCGTTAATATCAGGCTTTGACTCGTCTCGGTGAAACGCAGAGCTGGACAGAATTCTCTGGCCGCTCAGAACACCGACAAATCCGGCGGCGACGATAGCCAGCCAGAAGACTGGCTCCCATTTTAACGTTGCAAATAGTGCCTCGCGTTGAGCGAGAGTTGGATTTAACTGCATTAGATTAGCCATACTGCCGGTACGCAGTGCCAGAACAGCTAGGCCGGATGGAGCTGCCAGGATGCCGATTTCTCTGCCATACGGCCAGGAAAGAAAATAACCAATAAAGCCAGCTAAAAATGCCAACACCACCAAGTATATTAGGTCGCCTGAAGTTATACTGCCGGCACTCAGAGACACTGCCCCGAAGGTTGTAGCAGGTCCTGCTATCGACCAGCCGAGGATACCTATCAGGATAGCCCCAGTGGCCATTGAAAGAGCAATCCTAAATCTCATTAGCAGGGATAATTCCATAACGAAACTACCTTAATCCCGCCCCTCCGAGGGGCCGGGTAAACTATACAGGCGATCTGGCTGCGGCCTGCAGTCGCCACGGCGCCTACGCCAAGATGAGTAGAATACCACTTAAACTATCGATAAGCAATAATCAATTCACAATTTTAGAAGCCCTGGGTGCCCGTCAAGTTTGTAGGTGGATTTTTATCCGCCTGCGGCGGATTCAGGCTGCTAATGGTTGTTGTGACCATAACTCGTCCCATCTTTTATTCACCCAGGTAATCCTCAAAGCCAATGTCGCTGACGAGCCGGCTCTGCTCCAGATCATGCCAGATTGCTTCAAGCGTTTACCAACCACATGTTTACAAGCTCCCTCGACCGCGCCAGAGCTTATATCATAACCTTTTTCACGAAAGACATCGTAACGCATCTCTTGTTCGTTATCCCGTATGTACTTATGCAACTTTGCCAGTTCCTCTCTTTTTCGGCCTCTATGCTCCTTATGTTGCTTTTGCAAATCATTCAGCAGTTTCCGCGTCTGTCCGTCCCACAGCCAACTTTCACGTTCTTTGGCCCATTTTTCTGTAGCTTCGGTACCTTCGCCAAAGAGAACTTTGCCGCAATCCCAGATGTGTTCACTTGCGTGATACCACCCGTGCCTGCGTAAACCCAACGGGTGCAGGCAATCGATGATAAACGTGGAACGCCCAAAATGCTTACGACGTTCATTACGAATCCATGACGCACCGTCACCCGGAAAAACGACCTCTTTCCCGGCTTCGCCTATGGCTACGCCGAGGCGAGAACTTCACGCAGTCCACAACGGCAAGATTCCAGCCAAAGATGCCAGCCAAAAGTTCCCGAGTTATCGAATCGGCCAACATAACGCTTTTGCTCTCCGGATTGCTTATCTTCCCAGTAAATACTGCCAACCTTTACTTTGTGCCAACCATCTGTTTCGTGCGCCGTAGTGCCATCTACGGCCACATACAACCTTTCGGGCAGGTGAGGGATTTGCCTGTCGGCAAAAAAGCCCCCAAGCTCTTGGTTGTGCTGCTGTAAAACCACCGAACCGACCCGATGTACAACCCTCTCGACTGTTCGCTCTGAAACTTCCTGGCCGAAGAGTTCCTCGATCTTCTGTGAGGTCTGGGCGAAGCTGTCATCAACCGCCAACAAGCAACAAGCCCTGGCCAAACCGGTACTTAGTTGCTCCGAACCAAGCCCGCTGCTTTTGTCGTATGGAGCTAAACCGGCCCCACAGTCCCGGCAATTATAGTATGCTCGTCTTAGCTTTATCCATCCGAAGAGAGTGTGTATATCCCTGGGACGATGCTGCATGAACTTCATTGAGCTGTTGCATTCACACGCTATAGAGCTGCCTTTATAACCGTTGGAGCCACAATCGACCACAGACCTTTTCCAAATGACATCATCTTTGCCATTACCGCCTGCTCAAGTTTGCCGAAATCATCGCCGAAATTCTTGATTTCATCCTTTAACAATTCTTGCATTTGGTCTAAAATTTCTTCATACATTTTTTTGCCCTCCAATGGCAGAAATGTTTTTAGGTAAATTTTAAGCTAATTTGCCAAAAATACATCTATTGGAGGGCTCTTTCTACCTACAAACTTGACGGACACCCGTGAAGTCGAAAGGATACATAGTTCCAAACATTCTGTATTCTGTCTTCTGACTCCTGTTTTCTGCCTGCCCTCTGTAGCCCTTAATGGGCGAAGGATGGGTGGCAAAAAATATTGACGGAACCGGCTGAGGTAGATATTTTGTAACCATGGTCGAAAATATGGATAACAATGACACAAACGAGTCGGCCGGCAAAAGACAAAAAACCGTGGCTAATTTTCTTGCCTCAGCGCTCGATATGGAAGATAGAATCAGTAACAGTGTCTATCGAGACTATATGGATGAGAAATACTGGCCGAAGAATCTAAAGCCGGAAATATTTAAAAATATCCAGGACTATCTGAACATCCTGATTGAGGATACAGACAAACACAGAAAAACTATATTAGGGCTTATGCAAAAATATGGCGATGATAAGCAATCAGAATAAAAAAGAAATCATCAGTGAAATGGAAATGATGAAAGGCTTTGAGCTGACCGCCAAAGACCTTTATATCAAAATTGCCAATTCGCCCGATGTAGAGCAGCGGCAGATAAAGGACGCCTTTGCAAATATGGCTGAAGAGGAGCAGGGGCACGCTGACATCGTTCAGAAAATCATCAATATCATTAACAATACGTTATAATGAAGTTTTGATTCCCCTCCCAGACCTACGATTTCCCCGCTTAATTCCTTTTAGTCCTATTTTAATTGAGAGTGAACGGTAGTTAAGTGAGAATTTACACAAACTGTGCCGTATAAGCTGGGGTCGATACTTTAATTCAACGGCGATGTTTATAAAAATCAACGTTAGTCTTAACTGTTTTTTAATAAAATTGTTATGTCCGGAAGGAAAATCTGAGCGAGAGCGTAGTGTTGATTTTTTGCAACACAGGGTTTTAACCCACATAAGGGTTGCTATTTTCAAAGCAGAAATAAAGCTTAAGGGCAATACAATGGGGCTGTCTGATTGGCCCTATCTTACAAATACGAATTAAATTTGGCAAAGGGTCGATTCTCGGGCATTTGGGTATGATTCTTGCAGCAATATCACTCGTTATTTTATTTGGTTTCGGAGGCATTTTTTAAATAGGGGTGATGTGAATGGATGAAACAAACTTAGAAGATAAACTTAACGAGTTAGTCAGAGAATTCGGAGAGACCTCTGACCCACAATATAAGAAGCTGGCAGAGCTTGCGGAGCAAGCACAAACCAACCGCAAAAAACTCGAGAAAAGCATCGATAACCTGCATGACTCGTTGGATTACCTGCGGGTATGCATCAAGTATCAGCTTTTCGACCTTGAAGCGACCCGCCGGGAGAATGCGTACCTGCGAAAATTGCTTGATGAAAATGGCTAAAGTCAGGAGCAAACGTTCCAGATCTATCGTATGCTACTTGCTTCAATAATGAGCGAATCCACCTGCCGGTAAAATCTGTCTTATTTTACTAACTTTTACTATTACCCTTATGGCAATTCTTCCCAGTCTGTTAGTGCGGAGAAAATGGTTCCCCCTCCTCTTGGCAAACCAGGCGGCTGTGTATCTTGAGAATGAACCCGGTCATCATAATTAACTATCATTTGATAATGCCTTAGTGTGCTAATTTCGGTTGATGTCAGGGCACGTCCATCCTCAATACTTATCCATTGGCTGGTGCTCGAATCGAACTGTGCAGGCATCCCGTTGCCCGTCTTGTCATCATCATACCAATCACGGCGACTTCGCCGGATTAAACTTCCCCCCGTCCCCGCGAAAATGTATTTAGCCCTTTAATTTATTAGGGGGTTGTTAGCCCCTTGCACCGCAAGGGGTCATATTTAGCTCCGAAGCCTGCTTCGGGGGTTTTGTTTAGCCGTCGCCGGCATTTATCCGCCGACCTGTCCGGCGTAGCGCAAGCGAAGTCGGAAGTTTTAACGAAGGTGGACGGCGACGATATCGAGCATCGAGCTTTATCCGCCGTAGGCGGAATCGAGAATCTAACATCGAGTATCGAGCATCGAGAATATTTCAACCCATTACGCAGGCTGGGACGCCCCGTAAGTCCTGTGTCCACAAAAGGTTGTAAAAAAGTCTGCCATAAGTAGTTTCTATACATCGACATACGAAGAATTTTCAATCAAATACGCAGGTAGTTGCGCGCAAAAACCCAAATTTTTGAATTTTTTTTTATTCCTTTTCTGATAAGCGCTTACGTAATTTCACTCCTCGAAAAATCCCTCAATTTTCAATCAAATACGCAGGTTCGTCCAATTATGGAAGGCCGTTGTTTTTTGCCTTCCGGCGAAAAACGCCAAATACTAAATCCGAATATCGAAATACTAAACAATGACAGAAATACTAATGTTCAAATCGTTAAAACCTTTTGTTTCGGTCATTTTAATTTTGTTCATTTGGACTTGTTTGGAAATTAGTGCTTAGAATTTAGGATTTACCGCGATTATAAATCGCGGGGAGTTTGGGTGGAAATATCAGAATACAATATCAAGATTAAAATTCCGGTTTGGCTGGATAATCTTATTGTCTCGCCGATTCTTTTGTATCGTCGCATCCGCTACGGCTACGCCTTTAGGCGGCTCCCTTTAACACAGGGCAAATTCGCCATCGTTGACCCTGATGATTATCACCTCCTCAGCAAGAGCAATTGGTCTGCAACCAGGGCATTTAACACCTTTTACGCCAGGCGTAACGCTTCTTTCAGAGAAAAAGCAAAAACACAACAGATTTTTATGCACCGCCAGATTCTTTTTGGAAACCTTTCCGCAACTCAAAACTCAAAACTACGAACCCTAAACCACCACCCACGAGTCACGAGTCACGAGCGACCAGCCACGAATCTTGTTATCGACCACATCAATCATAATGGCCTGGACAATCGAAAGGCCAATCTTCGTCTGGCCACCGTCACACAGAACAATCGGAACGCCCGAAAAACCAAAAACAAATTCCGCTCGGACTATAAAGGCGTAAGCTGGTACAGCAAAGAGAAACGATGGGTTGCAAGTATCACTTCTGATGGCATCACTAAAAAAATTGGCTATTTCAAAGACGAAATCGAAGCCGCCCGTGCTTATGATAAGGCCGCAAAAAAATATCATGGAGAATTCGCCGGATTGAATTTCCCAAATGCACCAAAGTCTAAACACTAACGACCATTCACTAACGACCATTCACTAACGACTAATTTGCTAACGACTATTCACTAACGACTATCCATCACGGCGATTTCGCCGGATTAAACTTTCTCGCGATAGTTCTCTTTTATATTGTCTCATCTATATTACCTTTATAACACAAAAAATTACTTGGCCACAATGGTAACAGTTATAAGCTAATTAACCAGTCACATAACGATAAGAGTTGGTCATCGTCAGTTAAATTTGCAGCATTTGACATGTAGCCTTTTTTAAGCTGCTCAAAAATCTCCTTGGCCATTGATCGTTCTATAGCTGCTCCAACGAAAAAAGTTTTGGGCTTTACCTTGCTTTTAGAAAATGCATTTCTAATACGATCAAGGGCCGTGTTCGCTGTTTTCCAATGCTCATCTGCGCCAGCCGGGTCAATTCCACCTTTTAACTCGCCCAGAGCGACATAGTATTCGGGCAAAGTGATAAACTTCTTATTACTATCACGATTTCCTATATCCTTGTGGCAACAATTTAATAAACACAAATCAACATTCTTTCTGACGATAGGAACTGTAATGTTAAAAAGCAAGACCCTATAACCGAGCTTGTTTTTCCAACTTATTCCTTTTAGGGAATTTTCTATATCAACATCATCTGGAGAATTGGCAATCCATGTTTTGCTATCTTTGTGAAGCCAAAAGTAATTTATTTTCTGTATAGATAGCATGGCGATAACACTTCTTGCAAATTTCCTTTCACCAATAATTCCGGCGATATTCCTCATCATCCCACCTAGCGTATCGCCTCTAGTCAAAAGAAAACGATAAACCAATTCGTCCGCAAACTTTTCGCCAGCAGGTTTTAAAAAATTATCTATTAAGTTTTCAACAGCTTTAATCTGATCTTTTTTTGTTAGATGTGTAAGTGCTTTGTCGGATAAGCCAGCAGCAGTTAGCAATGAACCGTAAATTTTATTTAACTTCAACAAGTCCGCTGGTTCATCGACCTCAGACGCTATAATCCGCAATGCTCTCGCCTCTTCAACAAAAGGCGATGCTTTACGATTTTTCTCCAAGGCGATTTCAATGAAACCTGCACGGGTCTCTTCGTATGGCGTTATTAAAGACTTGTAAGAGTTTAGGTGGTTGTGATAAGGCATTTACTATCTTTCCTTTTTCCAAACATAAACACACTTTCTAAGCCTATCTCTGCCGTGCTTTCCCATTTGTTGCGAGCTATTACCTTTGCCCTGTGGCAGAACAAGTATTTTTTCAACAGCAAACCCTATGTCTTCTGCAATTTTTGAGAGAATTAAATCAACAGACACAGAAGCACCAGCATATCTGACGTTATCATTGACCATAAACATAAAGCTATTTTCCTTTAGCACACGATAGCATTCTTGTATGACGCAAGCCATTTCATAAAAATAACCCCTTACCATCCTAGCAATGCCGTTATTATTCAGTTCTTTTTGCTCTCTTTTGTAATCTAAGTAATTAAGTATTTCTTGCAACAAAAGAAAGTTGTCACAAACATCTATGGCTTTTTGCCATTTAACATTTAGTGAAAGTAACTCTTTTTTCTTATTCTCAACAGTACAACTTAACATCGCTTGGCGCAGAGAAGCTATTTCACTTTCACCCACTCCCAACATGGCGTGTTCCAGTGCGTAGGTTCGCGTATAATCGTAGCGGTTACAGTATGGTGGTGATGTGATAACCCCAGTAAAACTTCTACCCCTTATGGTAGGGAGAATATTCAGGCAAGAACCTTGCGAAATTGTAACATCACCTCGCTTCTTGTTTTTCGCATGAAGGAATAGGTCATTATTGGCATTTCCTGAAGAAATATCTTGAATTATTTCGTTGATTTTATTTGTTATGGCTTCATCGAAAGAAAGGATTTTACCCTTATCAAAAGTATTCTGACCTTTTCTTCTTCCTGACCTGTAGTCCCATCGGAGGTATTGACCATCCTTTCTCGTAAAACTAATTGATTCTAAGACGCATAGGAGCGCAAACAATAAGACTTTTTTGGAATCCGATTCTTCTGCCTCTAATTCAGCTAAATATCTCTTTATCTTATACGCCGTTTCTTTTGGATAGGCACCTTCGGTTATACGAAGAATTGTAAAATCTTTAACGGCCCCATCCTTATTCCATATTTTTTTCGTCGACCAATATCTTAGGCTATTAAGAATATCTTCTACATTTGATCCCCTGGCAAGAATATTGGATTTAATTATTTGTTGTCCAATTGGGAGAAGTTCAATACCTTCGGCATCATAACCTAATTCAGAACAGGCAAATAAAGCCGTACCAGTTCCAGCAAAAGGGTCTAAGATTCTCCCATTATCAACTTGATACTTAGTGCAGAGGTATTCTACTAGATCGGCAGAAAAAGCTTCCTTGTACTTATACCAACGATAGTTACTACGGCCCTTATTCGCCTGAAAGCTAACAAGCTTTCTGGTAAGATTTTTATCAACTACAATCTTTCTTGAGAAGTAATCAGCCAGACTTTCATCCAGTTTCTGTATTTTTTCCAAATAATTGTTGCTCAAGTTGGATATTTCCTGTGTTCTTATTGATAATTCTTCAATCATTTGCACAATGATCACTTATCCTTAATCATTTAAACTGCCCACTCATTTTACCCCCAAATTCCGACAAACAAAATAAAAACCTGCAATTATAGTCAAATCAAAATCCGCGTTAATCCGTGAAATCTGTGGCTTATAATATCTAAAACTTCTTAATCCGTCAATCCCGAAAACCCAAGATTTATCCGCCATTCGTGTGGCGGAATCCAGTATCAAGTATCTATGTTTTATGAGTAACCAGTGCAAATCAGTGTCAATCCGTGTCTAACAGGTCTGTGTTAATCCGTGTCTAATTTTCTTTGTGCCGGAGCCTGTCCGCCGTAGTAGCCTACGGCTACGAAGGCTGAATTAGCGAAGGCGGATGTCTTCGTGTCTTCTGTTTTCTGCCTTCTGTCTTCTGTCTTCTGCCTCTGATAAGGCAGGTTTTCAGAAAGTTAACGGCCTTTTTTGTCGATAAGATTATAACTTGGGGAAAAACCCGGTCCGGGAAAAACGAACATTTGTTTAGATTAAGGCATATTAAGAGTAGGCGATGGCTAAGTTCATTACAGCTTGAAAACGCTGGACTTTGTTTGGTTGACAAATCGGCTGAATGTGATATAATAGAAGTTGATACTCGTTGCTCGTAGCAGGTGAGCTAAATCCGCCGTACGTCTGGCGGTGAGACTTTAAAAAAGCAAGTTTCTAACGGGGTAAGAAATGTTTGAGCGTTTTACAGACCGTGCACGTAAGGTTATGGCGCTGGCTAACCAGGAGGCGCAGCGATT
>CAZOQJ010000042.1:0-17889 GCA_964581905.1 uncultured Pirellulales bacterium | reverse complement strand
GCTCCTCCTGATAGACTACTCTTAAGGTGCGTTTCTCCACTCAACTCTTCTTCTATCGCTTTATCCTACCACAGGTCTGACCAATATCAACTAGAAAATTCCCCTCCAACGAAGATTTTTTCTGCTTGCTCATAACTTCTTTGGGCAACGTCAGTTATAAATTTGCTCCACTGAAGGTTTTTTGCCGTTTCTTCACAATCTTTCCTTGAATAGTTAATTTGATGTGATATATTGGTGTATGGTTGTTGGCAATGGATTTATAAGGAACGATAAGCCCAAGAGAGCTTAGCAGGGATACATAGACAACGCCAATAAGCCTTATTTGCGGTGGTAGCAAGCGGGCTTGCGTGCAAGTCAATAGCCCACATTGACAGTGGTTTTGTCGTTGGGAGCCAAAAATCTCTTGCTTAATAATGCTCTTTTTGTTAAGATACGGTTTTTAAATTATCAAAAGTTATAGAACAAAATGATTTGGAGATGGAAAATATGGAACGCAATTACTTTACTTCAATTGGTCTTGTTGTTGGTTGTGTCCTGTTTTTACAGGCTGGCTGTGAAAAGGAAGCTGTTTCACCAGAAAAACCCCAGACTGCGTTGGTAACGCCTGAACCTACTCGTCAGGGCAAAAGCCCAGCCGGAGTCTCGACAGTCGCCCCGGAAAAAGCCGAAATTACGTCTGAATCCGGTGAACCTGCATCAAAAATAACGTTTGAAAATTTGATTTATGACTTCGGCGAGGTCGAGCCGGCGAAGCAAATTATCGGTGAGTTTAAGTTTACAAATACCGGGAACGGCCCGTTAAAAATTACAAAAATCGGTAAGTGTTGCGGTGCTGTCCCCAGGCTGGATAAAGACACACAAGAATATGCGCCAGGTGAGAGCGGGATATTAACGGTTGAGTATCATTCGAGCTGGGGTCCTGGCACAATGACGCGACAGTTACACGTTCACAGCAATGACAAAGAGAAGCCAGAAGTGACACTGACCATAAAAGCAAAGATTGTTGTCGTAGTCCAATGCGAGCCCAAGAATATCGGCCTTGCGCTTAACAGCGAAAATGCAGGCTGCCCAGACATTACAATTACCAGTCTTAATAACAGGCCATTCTCAATAAAGGCCTTCAAATCACCGGGGGATTGCATAACTGCTGATATAAATTCTGTGGTTCAAGCGACAAAATTTATTCTTAGCCCTAAGGTCGATATAGAAAAATTGAAAAAAAATCTGAACGGGCGTATTGAAATCAATTTGACTCATCCGAATACCCATAGGGTTATCATCACCTATAGTACGTTGCCTAAATTTAAGCTTAATCCGCTTGTATTTATTGTATTCGATGCTGAACCACAAAAGCTGGTAAAAAGGGACGTATGGATACTCAACAACTACGGTGGGGATTTCGAGATTGAATCAATATCGTCGAAAAATGATAATATCAAGGTTCTGAGTCATGAAAAAATCAGTAATGGTTATCATTTCGAGGTGGAAATAACACCTCCAGTTAAAGAGGGCGAACAAAAGATTTTCACGGATGCGCTTACTATAAATATAAAGGACAACGAACCTATGGAAATCGCATGTCGCGGGTTTTATCATGGTTCGGGGCAGTCCCCTTGATTTGTGACCTGCGGATGCTTTTACACGTAAGATACACAGATAACCAAATATGCTCATTCGTTTATTAATTTACCTGCTAACACAGAGTACGAGCGACGATATACGAAAGATGATGCGATCAATCAGCTATATTTGTGTATTGATAGTGGTGTCCTTATGCGCATTGTCCTTGTCAGTAATAAGCAGAGGGGGCCCGCCGGTAAAGTCAGACCAAAAAGCCGATGTGCTTACTGTTTTTTTTACCGGCAGTGAGCTTGGGGCGTTGAAGCCCTGTGGATGCAGCGGCGGACAACTCGGAGGGCTTGACAAACGTTCAGCAATCTTTAATAGCATACCTAAACAAAAAAGACTAATTATTGATACAGGCACCCTTGTAGAAACCGATAGTGAGCAGAATTTACTCAAGTTCAGTATTATGACCGAGGCCTTTAGACTCCTCGACTACGATTTAGTCAATCTGACCAGAAAAGACCTTGAAATAGCCCGGAATCTCGGATTGCTGGGCAACCCTGCTATCAGATTTATCAGCCCCTACGGCACTTGTGAGAAAACAGCAGGAGTATTTCGAAAGCAATATTTACTAAAGGAAAAATATATCAATATATCAGTTTTAACTTTGGACCTGGAAACAGCACCAATACAGCAAATTAAAGAAGTTTTCCTCCGGGAACCAAACCAACAAAGCGCCAACATCCTTATTATAAATCGATGTGACGATGATATTATTTCTACCATAGCGGAAATGAAAATCACAGATTGTCTGGTTTGTCCTTCAGATTCGGATGAGCCAAGGATACTTGGTGACCCGAATGGAAGCCCTCTGGTTTTTTCAGTCGGCCGCTTTGGCAGATACGTAAGCAGGTTACAAATAGGAATTGTTGATGGCAAAATGAAATACGGCTTCTCGGCCGTACCGGTAACAGAAAACCTGCCGCAGGAAAAATCGCTTGTCGAACTACACAAGGCCTATCAGCAGCTTGTCGCAGGGGCTAATCTCATAGAAAAATATCCACGATTCATTTTGCCGGGCGGCCTGGAATACGCCGGCTCGCAATCCTGTAAGTCATGTCACGAGTACGAATATGAGCAATGGAGCCAAAGGGTTCATGCGCATGCTTATGCAACGCTTGAAAGAGTTGGCTCGCAGTTCGACCCGGAGTGTGCTATTTGTCATGTTGTCGGCTTAAAATATGAAAGCGGCTTCGTTTCAGAACAGATGTCCGAACATCTGAAAAACGTGGGCTGTGAAAACTGTCATGGCCCAGGCTCACAGCACAACGCAACCTTGGGAAGAGAAAAGACCACCGAGCCAAAGTCGACTTGTCTTGATTGCCACGAACCCGAAACAAGCAGCGAATATGCGGGAAATGAGCAGCTCTATTTGGAAAAAATCATTCATTGGAGGGAACAAAATCCACCCGGCAATGTCAAATAAAATAGTGAACAGTGCTTCGTGGGCCACGTATGTTTTTATGGGCAAGTAAGTAATGTATTCGCTATTCCAATCATGAAATCCGAGGTACGCACGAGAAGATAAACATCAAACTCGTGCTTCGTAGAGTAGCATATGATAAAGACACTGCGGATAACAACTGTTATAGCGGGGATTTTAGCAGTCATTTTCCTTGTTTTGCCTATGTTTTTTGGCGGCCGCACCAATAGGGCAATAGAGCAATTTTTGAGTTCTTCCAATGTAGTGGAAAAGTACAACATGGGCGCTGAATATAATGCGAAGGCAAGCCAGGACCAGGTTTCGCCGCTTGTAACCCAGGCAGAAATCTTTGTGCAATATCTGAATCCACCTCCTGAGCCGGAGCCAAGTATACCGGAAGCTCCTACGCCGACTGTTTCCCCGCCTAAACCAAGAGGCCCCGTTACAGCCAAATTTACACTTGTTGGCACGAGTGTTTATGCAGCACAGCCGGAGCTATCGCTGGCGTTTATTAATGAGCCGGGCAAAGGTTCACGCTGGGTTAGACAGGGTAGTCAAGTAGAACATTTAACCATAAAGGAGGTAAGAGACGGCCTTGTAGTCCTTCAAGATGGCCAGAGGACTTTCGAAATTGCGGCTCAGCAAAAACCGGAAATAAGTCTTGTCGAAAGCTCGCCGCCTGTTTCCTCAAAGGTAATAAACGGAATAAGCTCCAGACCCGATGTAACTACTTCAGGTGAACCTGATACCGCCGCTACAATAAGCACACCTGCGCAGGCACGCATTAACCAAGATGCACTGGAAAGATTTATAGAGTCTGTGCGGGCTAGTGCTGAATCTGGCGAAATCGATCCGCAAAACGCAAATGGCCTTCTTTCTGCACTCGGTTCTATGCGTATAAGTGACGATGAGGCCGAGAAACTGAAGGATTTGCCGAAAGAGCAGCTCGGTCCTGAGCTCGCTGTCGAAGGGCCGAACTCGTCTCAGCAGCCCAGTTCCGCCGAAGGCGAGAGGCTTGACGAGCCAGAGTGGGACTCTCAGCAGTCCACAGTCATAAAGACTCCTGTGGATTATAAAGAACGCATTACGGCGGAGCCGAATCAAACAAAGAACCCAACAGTTCGAAGGCCGGTAAGGCTACCAAGACGGACACGGCGAAATCGCTAACCCTACATAGCTTTCGCTCCGCTGTCTGTTATGCGTTTTTTTGCCTAAAATTGGGGAACTTTCGGCACTTTTCTATGTCTGATTAAATAGCTGGCTCTCGTAATAGGCGCAAATAAAGTGGATTTGGACAAATTCTTACGCAAGAGCTTGCAAAAAAAGAGGTTACGTCAATGGCTCTCAGCTAAATTGTCCGATAAAATAGGAACGCTGTTTTGTGTAATGGCGGTTTGGAGCAACTTATTATGATAGTATGGCGTTCTTCTGAGGACAGTCCTAAGGACTCCTTACGGAGAAGTCAGAAGTCAGAAGTCAGAATTTTACTTCGTCTGTCTTCTGTCATTTGTCTTCTGTTCTCTATTCTTTTTCTATGCAGCGGTTATCTCTCTGCCAAGCAAGCCACTGCTGCCATATCCCGACAGGAAAACGCAGGGGAGACGCCACAATATAAGATTTTTCCATTAATAAACATATCAGCAGACCAAGGCGCCAAATTCCTGGCCGAAGTAAAGATAGGCACGGTTTCAAGGTTTCCCGGCGGCTCAAATGCGATGTTAATTACTGCCGAGCCCAGCGAGCTAATCAAGGCAACATCCATCTTGGCACTTGTTGATGCAAAGGAACAATTTGCTATAAGAATGATTTCTTCAGCCGCAGGGCTGGATAACTTACCGTCCAACGAACAGATTGCCTCAAAAGTTGGCAATATATCGGTCGGAACCTTTTCAGCCCCTCCAGCTCCTGTCTTCCGGCAGAAAGACGCGGGGGTTGCCAGAGCTATTGTGGATATCCATGATAACGCCTTGGTAGTTGTTGCGCCAGTAAGCCAGATTGAAAGAATTGTTTCTGTTATTGAGGGACGCCCCATTCCACCTGCCCCTAAGGGGGAAGTCCGCGGAAAGGCAATTGAGCAGCCTACAGTTCCAGGGACTCCTGCCGTAAGACGTCCGCCGTCAGGTGTGGCCGAGTCCACTGTGGATTACAGAGAACCCACCGGACCAGGCCAACCTCCAACAGAGCAAACAGTAATTGAACCTCGGCAGCCAGGTGAGGATATCCCGCTCGCCGCCGAGATGGATGGCGGAGCTGAGCGGTATGCACCTGCACCGATACACGATGGTGATGAAATTCTTAAGTTAAATCTACCTGATAAACTCGAAATAATTGACCTGCTGGGCCTGGTGGGTGAGTATCTGGGTTTGGACTTTATGTATGACCCGGGCCAGATAGGAGGCATTGTTACATTAAAGCTTCATGGCAAACTTCGAGGAGACCTAAGGGTCAAGGATTTATATCCTTTGCTTGAATCAGTACTTAAGTTCAGAGGTTTTGCAATGACACGTAAGGGCAATCTTGTAACCATAACCCTCATAGACCAGGCCTTAGATAATGACCCTTTACTGATGACGGACGAGATGGGCACGGTGGAACAGGGAGATGTAGTCGTAACTCGTGTATTTCAGTTACAATACATAGATATTACCAGTGCGCAGAATTTTTTGACATCGATGCGGCTCGCCACACCCGCAGCCGTCACCCCAATTGCAGAAACTGGGACCCTTGTTGTAACCGGCTATGCCTATCGTATGCCCCGCATAGAAGAGCTTTTGGAGATAATTGACAGGCCTGGAGAGCCCAAGGAATTCAGGTTCAGGCAGTTAAAATTCACGATGGCAAAGACCCTCGCATCTAAAGTCAAAACCCTTTCAGAACAGCTTGGCACAGTCTCAATTACTATTACCGCACCGACGCAACCTGCACCTGCTCGGGGAAGACGGCCCAGAGGACGGCCAGTGCCGCCTGCTACGTCAACCCCCACCCCAACCAAGCCTACGGTGTATCTTGACGCCGATGAGAGAACGAACCGTATCCTGATGATAGGCCTTGCCGAGCAATTAGATGCTGTCGATGCGTTGATAGATAGTCTTGACGTGGCGCAGCAGGACCTGCGAAATATGAAATTATACAAAATCAAGCATGTAGATGCCGAGGAGGCAAGAAAAAAGCTACAAGAGCTTGGCATAATCGGTGGTGGTAGAACGACTACTCCTTCGAGAATTACCTCCCCTGCGAGAACTGCAAAGCCTCCCGGCGCCAGACCTCAGGCAGGTGGTCAAGTTACTGAAACAACAGAAGGCCTTGTGGAAGAGCCGCAAGTGGTTGTAATTGAGATGACAAATTCTCTGCTTGTAAATGCAACCCCTGAGCAGCACGTACAGATACAGCAGATTTTGGCCTATGTGGACAGCAGAACAGAAGAAGAGGAAATTCCGTATAAGGTATATCCTCTCGAAAACCAAAGACCTGAGGATTTAGCGTCAATTCTGAACCAGCTTATCAGAGAAATCGTCTCCGATAAAGAAGGAAAGGTGCAATTCGTAAGAAAGACCGATGAAGAAATCGCCATAATTCCCGATGAAAACACTTTCTCACTTATTGTTTATGCCAGCAAGAAGAATCAGGAATGGATTAAGAGCTTAATTGAACAATTGGACAAGAGAAGACCGCAGGTCCTGATAGATGTAACTCTTGTCGAAATTAGTGAAGCCGATGCTTTCGACTACGATTTGAACTTGGTCTCGAAATTACCAAGCTTTGCAGTAGGCGGAACAATGGCCAAACTCCCCGCCCTACTTGCCCCCGAAGGCGGGTTCCCATTTCACCAAATTTTCGAGGCAACTTCTACTTTGGGTGATGCATCACCCAGTAAAGGCTTTTATGCTGACCGTCATATCCAGGCGCTGTTGAGTCTAATGGAGAAAAAGGGATACGGCCGTGTTCTTGCAAAGCCGAGGATATTAGTCAACGATAATGAACAGGGACATATTGACACAACAAATACTATATATGTATCAAGAAGCTCGCAGAGTGTTACGCCCACGGGCGAGCCCGTTGTGTCAACAAGCTACACTTTTGACCAATTTCCATCTGGTATTACACTTGATATAACACCTCATATCAGTGAAGGCAAGCTGCTTCGTCTCGAGATAAGAATGACACGTTCAAGTCAACTGGCTCCTGAGAGTGGAATTCTGGAGAATCAACCGCCGCCGAACAAAAGCGAGAACAATATTGATACAATAGTTACAGTACCTGATAAAAGTACGATAATTCTTGGAGGTATAACAACGTTAGAACAGACCAAGGATAACTGGAAAGTGCCATTGTTTGGAGATATTCCAGTTGTAGGCGGACTTTTTAGAAAAATTGGCAACAACAGCAGACAAAGCAAGCTGTATATATTTGTTAAGGCGGATATCTTAAGGCCCGCTAAAGGGGATGAAGGACTGCCGGATTTGGAGCAGATATCAGAAAGAAACAGACTGGCCTTCGAGAAGTATGAAGAAAAATTCCAGAAATACCGGGACTGGCCGGGAATAGAGCCAAAACCGCTGGACCCGCTAAGAGTCCTTGAAATCGAATAAAAAATAACAGGCAATCGATGACAGTTGATAAAATAGTGATGACCGTGATAAAAGGCCAAATACCAACGACTAAATATGAGAGAATTACTGATACAAGCTGCAAAGCGAACCGGCCTGGTTGACGCCGAAATGTTGGCCAAATTCCTCGAAGAAAACACCAACCATGGCCGACTCGACGAAGTTCTGCTTAACTGCCCCTATTTTACCGAGGATGTGGTTTTGAAGCTCTTCGCTGAGGCGCTCGGCTGGGAATTTCTGCCTGAAATATCCGCAAAGGCCGTGCCCCCGGAATTCATAGAAACTGTTCCTGCGACCTACGCTCAACACCATTATCTTATAGGGATAAAGGGCAAGGCTGACGACAGTGAACTGACAGTGGTTTTATCAAAGCCATTAGATGCGAATGCTCTGGATAATGTCTCGAAGATGACAGGCCTGCCGGTCAAGGCTGCGGTATCCACCCGTACTGCCATCACCGCTGTGATTGATATTGCCTACGAGCAGAGAACGACTGTCATCGAAGAGGTAGCTGAGGAGCTTGACTCGCAAAATCTCGACCAGCTCATTGATGAGGTGGGTACTTCGGATGACCTGCTTGATATGGTAAATCGCCCACCGGTTATTAGGCTGGTCAACGATATCCTTTTTCGTGCCTTGCAATTAAGGGCCAGTGATATTCATGTTCATCCTTATGAGGCAAAGATTCAGATTCGCTATCGCATTGACGGTATTTTATATGATGTTTTAAGTTTGAACAGAAACGTTCTTCCCCTGATTATCTCTCGTATCAAGGTTATGTCCGGAATGGATATCGCCGAGCGCCGGCTTCCTCAAGACGGCAGATGCAGTGTCCGGCTGGGCCAGCGGGAAATCGACCTGCGTATTAGCACGGTGCCAACCAGTTATGGTGAGCGCAGCGTGCTGCGATTGCTTGATAAAAGCACAGCCTTGTTCGGACTAAACGAGCTGGGTCTGTGGGGGGATGATTTGAAAAAATTTGATTCTTTGCTCACTCGCTCTCACGGGGTTATTTTTGTAACAGGACCAACCGGCAGCGGCAAAAGCACCACTCTTTACGCATGTCTAAACAGAATTAATTCGGCCGAGAAAAACGTCATAACCATAGAAGACCCCATTGAATATCAGCTCGATGGCATCAGCCAGATTCAGGTCGCCAGTAAAAAAGGGATGACCTTTGCCACATCACTCCGCCACGTGCTGCGTCAGGACCCTGATGTTATAATGATTGGTGAGGTTCGAGATATTGAGACGGCCCGTATGGCAATACAATCTTCACTTACCGGCCATCTGGTTTTCAGCACGCTGCACACAAACGACTCGGCGGGGGCAGTGAGTCGGCTTCTGGATTTAGGGGTCGAGCCATATTTAGTAAGCTCATCCCTGATTGCTATAATAGCTCAACGATTAGTGCGAAAAGTCTGTCCAGAATGCAAAATTGCTGCTGAGCCTTCACCCCACGAGCTAAGAGAGCTTGGCATAGGATTGTCCGACTCCCTTGCCAGCAGTGGCAAGTTCTTTGTCGGCCAGGGCTGTGAAAAATGTTTTCAAACCGGCTATCGTGGCAGAACCGGTATTTATGAAATGATGCTCATCAACGAAGAAATTCAGAACGTGATATACAAAAGGGAAACTGCCGGTACAATAAAGAAAATGGCTCTTGGCGCAGGTATGCAGACTCTGCGAATGGATGGGGCAAGGAAAGTCCTTGCCGGCGTAACAACTGTCTCTGAAGTATTAAGAGTAACGCAAGCAGATGTAATGTAGCCCCTGCTCCTGTCTTCCCCGCCGCCCCGACTCGTGTCGGAAAACGCGGGGGCAGGCGACAGGAAGACGCAGGGGTAGTTTTCAGTTTTAACTCCGCCACAGGTGGATAAATATGCCCCGATATCATTATATAGCGATAGCAGCAGACGGTAAAAAAGTCAAAGGTGCGATTACCGCGGAAAGCCCTTATGCCGCACGACAGCAACTTCGGGTTCGGAGTATGCACCCTTCATCAATTACAGAGGTCAGCTCCAGAACTGAAAGTAAGGCTGCGTTATTTTCAATCTTTGCTAAAGGCGGCAAAAACCAGGTAATCGATTTTACCAAACAATTGGCCACGTTGCTCAACTCAGGAATTAAACTGACCGAGGCCCTTTCAGTGCTTACGTTGCAAGTTGCCGATGTACGATTCAGAAATGCCCTTGTCGATATTCGCGACCGCGTTGTCACTGGTGAGTCATTTGCCGACGCCGTGAAAGATTACACCGATTATTTTGATGTTATATATATAAGCATGGTTCGCGTAGGTGAAGTTACCGGCAACTTAGGGCAGTCTTTTTCGACCATTGCTAATTTTATGCAAAAACGCCAGCGAGTCGAAACGAAAATAATAACTGCAATGGTATATCCGTTCATCCTCATTTTCTTCTGCATCGCAGCTATCCTGATTTTGACAATCAAAGTCATCCCCAGTATAGGCGAGCAGATAAAATCAGCCGGGCATGAATTGCCATGGATTACTAAACAATTGATGAATATTGGTTACGTGCTTACCAGCTGGTGGCTGCTGGTCGTTATTGCAGCAATCGTCGGGGCCGTCTGGGGCCTTAAACGATTCTTCAAAACCGAGCGTGGAGCATACTTGCGCGATAAATTCGTATTGTCTCTGCCGCTGTTTGGCTCACTTATAAAGCAGCGCGTTGTCTCGCGTTTTGCCACGACTCTTTCGACTCTTCTTGGTTCGGGACTGGCCATGGCTGAATCTCTTCGCGTTGTCTCAGAAGTCACCGGAAATGCTCTTATGAGACAGGCAATTCACAGGGCACGCGAGAGAATTCTTGCTGGTGCCGATATCGCAACGCCTTTGAGGGATAGCGGCGTTATTGACCCCGCTATTGCTCATATGGTTGCTGTAGGAGAAAAAAGTGGCGAACTGGAGATAATGCTTAAAAATATCAGTGAAAACCTTGAGGCCTCCACAGACGTAGTTATTGAAAGACTCGGGGCAGCGATTGAACCAATTATTATAATTTTTATGGCCGCTATAATCGGTGTAATTGCTTATGCTACTTTACTGCCCATTCTGGAAATCTCATCGATACAAATGTAAACGGTGCTACTCTGCCCCTGCTCTTGCTTTGCAAAAAGCTGCGGTGGCTACGTAGCACGAGTTAATTTAGGAGTTAAATGTGACAATGAAAACAAGGAGAAAAAAGACAAGATACGGTTTTACAATGCTCGAAATTATGGCCGTACTGATTATCATCGGCCTACTTGCCACACTGGTGGCAACAAAAGTAGCAAGCAAAATAGATGAGGCCAAAGTTACGACCACCAAGGCTAATCTAAAGGCCCTTCATAATGCTGTTAACCAGTTCAAAATGGATACCAGCAGATTTCCGACAGAAGACGAAGGGCTTACGGCCCTTATCGAACAGCCAAGCGACGTTGAAAGCTATGAGCCGGGTGGTTATCTGGAAACTACGGAACTACCCAGAGATGGCTGGAAGCGAGACTTCATCTATCAGCTCTATCCTGAGAGCGGTAAGCCATTCGTAATCATCAGCTACGGTGCTGATGGTGAAGAAGGTGGTGAGGACTACGATGCCGACCTGTACAGTACAGACGCATACTGATGCGTTTATGTGTATATGCGTAAGGTCAAAAACGCATGAATATGCTACCACGTTGGAGTATCCACGCATCTACGGTTTTACCCCGTCAGAAAGAAATCTTCGTTCTTTCCGCTGCCTGTCTCGCCGATACTCCGACACGGCGGGCAGCGCATCGCGACGAGTGGGTGGGGTAAAAAATACATGGCAAGAGTGGGGTTCAAAGCCCTGCCCGAGCTTTCTCCGCAATCCCGTGAGGGATGCTGTGCAGTCCGCTTGGGGACGCCTTCCGGCGGAGTCCCTGGGACTAGCAGGGTTTACTATGACCGAGATGATGGTGGTGGTAATGATGGTTTCGCTGTTCGTACTCCTGATACAGATGAACCTTTTTGGATTGCTCAGAAGAAACACCTTTAGGGCACAAGTGCAGGACATCATCTCCACAATGCAGATGGCTACCAGTGCTGCCGCCGAGAGCAATAGAAGATACGAATTTATTATCAGTCCAGTCGAGCAGAACTATATCCTTCGTGAGATTACTTCGCCTGACCTGTCAGAAGTACTCGAAGAAGAGATTATTGTTAAAAATGACCTCAGTGATAGTTGCCGGGTTACTTATATTGAGTTCGACGATGGTGAATCCATCAACGATGGCTGGGCAAAGTTTCGAGTAGGACATTCAGGTTGGCAATATGGCGGAAAAATCGTCCTGCTTGACGACAAGGAGCAGCCATATTCGGTAGTGGTGAACCGATTAAACAGAACTGTTTCGTTAATAAAAGGTGACGTCGGACTTTTAGAACCAAAAGCTAAAGAGGAAGTGCCGTTCTGAGAACAGTGAGGTGTCGCACGTGATTTATTGGTCGTTACGAAATACCAATCTGGCTACGGCTTGCACCTTCGCCAAGGTTAGCCCCGCCCGTCGACAGAGGGGCTGGACGAGAGTCAAAGGCTTCAGTCTGATGGAAGCTACAACCGCTTTGATGATACTGGCATTTATTAGTGTAAGCGTATTAGTTGTTATAAATCGCTGTATGGCCTCGGCCGCAGATTTAGCTCTACGCATGCAGGCCTTCGAGGTTGCACGCGAGAATATGGAAAAACTCCTCACAGCTAATTCAGTTCAGCAGACCAGCGAGTTCGGCATCAGTGACAGATATCCGGAAATCAAGTGGCAAACCATTGTTGAGAGCTTCTACGAACCAATAACGCAGCGTGTATGGGTCAGAGGCACCTGCTCAGCCGAATATACCGATTCTGCTGGTGAAACACAAACCATCGAACTAACACACTGGCTAACCGACCTGACAAAAAAACAGGTGATAGAGCTTTTAAGGCAGCAGCAGGAAGAACAAGAGCAATTAGCTGATACGGTTGCAGCTATGGTCATAGATACAATCGAAGAGGCAGCTGAATACGCCGGCGTCGATGTGCAAACTGTCGAGCAGTGGGTTGATAATGGTATGCTTACGACTGAGGACGGCTCCTTTGTCAAAAGTAATATCGATGTCTTTAAGGAAAGTGATGGTAATCCAGCAGATGAGGCAAAGGGCCAGCAAGTAGCATCTACTCAGCAGTTAACCGAACAGGCCCTTGAAACTGAACCAACCGAGCCGGAAACCTCCACCGATGATTGGCTAAACGACATAGATCCCATAACAGGTTTAACGTATGGGGAACTGGAACAAATGGAATTCTGGGAAATCTGGGAATTGTTGATGAAGCTACGCGACAAGGGAGGGCACTGACGTTGATGAAGCCGTCGAGACTAAATATATGAAAAAAGTTACCGATAAAATTATGAGACAAAAAGGTTTTTCGCTGGCAGAGGTGCTTGCAGCTCTAATGATTGGAGCGATGATTCTGGTTGCGGTGCTGGGTATTTACAGCCGTGCCGAGCGCTCCGCTGCTGCGATTACACACAAACTTGACAGCTCTCAACTACCACGCGAGATTCTGCAGCGAATTGCCGAAGACCTCGACAAAATAATCACAGCCGACACCGGCACAAAAATTACTATTGCAAATAAATTGGAAAAAGGCTTGCCAACCGCCAGGTTGACAATTCAACAAACTGTCTATGACAAAGACAATAAACAGCAGATATTCGAAGAAATCATTTGGCAGAGCAGCTATGACTATGACGCCAATAATCTCACTTTATACCGCAGCCACAGCGGTATAGCATTAGAAGACAAACTACTCGATGAAAAAAGGGCCGATTGGGAAAAAGAATGTCCTTTCGTACCGCTTTGTACCGGTCTGACTTTCTTTAAGATACAGGTCCCAATGGGTGAGGATTTTCAAGATGCGTGGACGAGACCTTCTCTGCCTCCCGGCATTATAGTAACTATTTCCTTCGCCGAACCTTATGAGACGACAACGGGTACTTTGGATGTGCCCGATTCGGAAAAAATCTCCCGAACTATAGTTATTGATAGAACCAGAAAAATCAAATTTGTACTCCTACCAAAAGAGAACACGGAAAAATAGGACAATGTCGGACGAAAGTTTATATAATAACGGTATCCGAAACAACCAAGGCATCGTGTTGCTGGTAACATTAGTGATATTGGTTGTGCTTTCGACTCTGGGTTACACCTTGAGTGTCCGTATGTCCGCACAGCGTCACCGTGACCAATATATCATAGATTATCAAACCGCTCGCTACGCCTGTGACTCAGCGGTCAAATATGCACTTGCCACATTGCAGGATATCCAGCCGGAACTTATTAGCCGCCCGAACGAGCCGGATTTCTCTGATTTATTCGTCCTTAGTAAGGCCGAATACCAGCAACTTTTGGCCGATTTTACCCCTCAATCCTCACCTGCTGGGATGGACGAACATGAGGATTTTAATGATGTCAATAACGCTGGTGATGCTAATGATACTAACGATGTCAGTGATATTAGCGATATCAGTGATATTAACGATATTAGTGATATTAACGATATTAATGATATCAGCGGTGCTGCTGACGCCAACGACCTTATTCCTCCAACGATACCTGGTCCGTATGGCCCGCCCTGGCCGCTTATAATCGAGCCGGTCGAGTTCGAGATTGGTTCTGCCACAGTCAGTATTAAAATCGAAGATGAAAATGCAAAGTATCCCCTTGGTTGGGCACTTCTCGAAGATGAAGAGGTTCAGCGCGAAGCTGAAGCAGGATTCAAAACCTTCTGTGAATGGATGGGCCTTGATTCTGAGCAGGAATATTCAGGGCAGACTGAATCGCTAAAATCTGAGCTTGAACAAATACGCGAAATGAAGACATTCAAACTTGACTTCAGTCCGATTCGCAGAGCCGCAACCACGGCAACAAATACAACCACAAGCAGCGCAACCAGACGCGGGAGAAGACCTCCAATCAGACGAAGGCGGTCGGCCAGACGAAATATCATACCTGTTTCCACACAAATTAACGAACAGACCGTTCATTTTGCAAAGCTTTTTCACAGCTCTTTGATTAATGCCGAGGTCCTTGCCAGGCCATATATAGAGGGCAGAGAGGAATCGGCCCTGAAATATATGAGCCTGTGGGGTTCAAGAAGGGTTAATATAAATACCGCACCTCGACATGTATTGGAAACAGCTTTTACTTTCGGTGGTGACGCCAGAGGAATTGCCGAGGCAATCATTCGAAGAAGACGCGTAGAGCCCTTTGAGGATATGGAAGATTTGAGACAATCGTTACTTAGCTATTCCGATTCGATTAGAAAATGCGAGAAGTACATCACGACCATAAGTGCCTTATTCACAATTAAAGTAACAGCGGTGAGCGGAGTAGCAGAAACATCGGTTGTTATAACAGTAACGAAAACCGGAAAAAAATTGAGTCAGGTTGCAATAATCTCCGACTAAAAGTTTAGAACCACATTAGGAGTTTGCTCGAAGTGGAAGCACAAAACTTTTTAGGAATTTATATAAGCAGGAACGCAGCAACCGCAGTCTGTCTTGGTCCGCAAGGCCAGGATTGCAAGACCATCGGTTGTTTTAGCGTCTCCGGGCAGGAAAAAGAAGAGCAAAACCTCCAAATGCTGGCTACTCTTATTGCTCAAGGTTGTGTTGAGAGAGGATTGGAGTTTTCAGAAGCCGCCGTGGCTTTGGATTGTGCAATGTTTATGCAGCATAATATACACAGTAATTTTGCCGACCCAAAGCAAATCGCTGCCACCATTCGCTTTGACACTGAGGAGGCTCTCGCCGCGGATATAAGCGATGTTGCGCTCGCTTTCAATATAATCTCAAGTGACCAGGCCGGCTCGGAGCTGGCTATCTTCTCCGCACAGCGAAAGATATTGTCGGATGTTCTTCTTGCTTTGCAGAGTAACAATATCGACCCTGTCAGCATAGAGCCGGATATTAGCTGTCTATCGAGATTGGCCTGTCGAAATGTATCTTTGCCTGAAGGTTCGCATCCTCTGTTCGGGATGCTTTCTTGCCGCGGTGGTCATTTGGTCATTCCTCCATCATTTACAGGACCAGGTTCGCAAAAAACGTCCATAATGCGAACCTTTCTGGTCGGTCCGACGCAGAATAGAAGCGAACTACTTGCAAGAGAAATAGTTATGACTACTGCTTTGATTAACACCAGTGAGCCGATAAATTGCCTTAAAGTCTTAGACTCTGCCGGCTTGGTGGACTACCAGGCCCTAAGGGACAAGCTACACATCGAGGCTACCGGCCTTGACCTGGCCCTCTGTACTGCGACCGACCCGCGAACTATAGCCGGTTGTGATGACCCGGTGGATTTTGCAATCGCCTATGGTGCAGCCTTGGCTCATCTGGAAAAGACGCAAACCCTGAATTTCCGCAACGATTTTATGCCATATCAGGGCAAAAAACTTCGCATGCAAAGAGCCCTGAAGTTAGCAAGTTATTCTGTTATCATTCTTATGCTTGTTATTGGTATGTATTTTCAAGCACAATTATTCAAAGTAAACAAGAGTCGCCGCAGGCTCCGCAGCAAATTTACTAAAGATTACTCGGCCGTTATGCCAGGCCAGCACCAACTACCACCTAAAATGAATCCACTAACAAAGCTCGGAAGTGAATTAAGACGCATTAGGAATGCTAAAAGCGGCCTGATTGGGGTTAAAGGCGGAAAATCCATATCGTCAAGGCTAACTCTCGTGCTTCAGGCCATTAATAGTTGCGCAAAGCAAACAAACTTAAATATAGATTCGATTTCAATCACAGAAAGAACCATTAATATTGTTGGTGACACATTCAGCCGGTCAAGCACGTTAAATTTCTTTGACGCAGTCAAGAATAACGATATGGAGATATTGCAACAGCGTCTCTATACAGAAGACAGGCGTGACCATTTCAGCATAACAGTTGCGCCTAAAAATGATGCAGGGAACTGACTTATGAAAGACATATATAAAAACCCGATTTTGTATTATATAGCCATTCCGATTATAGTTGCCCTCTGGCCGCTATTGGTCTGGATCGTATACTTGCCTGCCTCAGAACACAGCTTAGTGGACGAGATAAATCAATATAAAAAAGCCGAACAAGTAATGCTGGAGATTCTTAGACTTGACCCTGCCCGTCTGGAGCTTGCCGATTCAAATACACCCTCTGAAGAATTTGATTATGCCCGCGCCGTTCAGCGTGTTGCCTCCTTGTATGAAATTTCTCCAGTTAGTTATAAGCTCAACTCTGGTATAATCATAAAGTCAGGCGGGCAAAAAAGCCAAGGTGCTACTGTATCTCTGAAGGATATTGGCATAGACAGATTCGCCAATTTTCTCTTTACCATTCAGCTTTACTGGGCAAATCTACAATGTAACCGTCTCAAACTAACCAGCAAGAAAAGCCCGCCACCTAACATTTGGGATGTGGACCTCGAATTCAAGTATTATTATTAAAATTACTTTTTATTCCACCACTTGCGTTCTCTGCCTGCACCTGTACAAGCACAGATAGTAACGCAGGCACAGGTGTTCGATACCTGCCCTTGTAAAACTTCCTTATTTTCCCCGTTGCCCCGACTTGCGTCGGGAGACACAGGGGCATGTGACAGGAATACGTGGGGGTAACGTGGATTCGCTATCTCCTCCACTTATACATCCCTGCTGGCGATTGAAAACCATCCATATTGCCCCTGTTTGTATTTTTAAAGATTTTACCGAGCACTATATATAGTATATTGCCCAACCTTCCCAGATACACCTCTGCGTTTAGCTCAGCGCCAATTTGGGATGCCGGTTTTTAACGCTAATAAGCTGGATTTTAGCACAATTTGGCGTAATTTTGGGCTATTGCAGCAGTTAGCCAGGAGTTGAACTTTTCTAAAGTTTTTTGACTGTTACTGTCGATATCAATATTGACAAGTGGTTCTTGCCTTAGAAAGGATTCAGGGGGCATACAAGATATAGTGGTTCTCGGCTTTCGGGCGATTTTTAAGGATACTTCTACCTGAAAGACCACCATATAGGTAAATTTAATGCCGGATTTTAACTTCAACAGCCATTTTGAAAGCCAAAATCGACCCGTCAGTGGTGGACCGAGGCGGGTTAATGGGAACCTGGCTGACGACTCGTCAGGGCAAAGCCTGCCGGAGCACGATGAGGATTTGCTTATGGAGCAGATACTTGAAAATATCAATACTACGCCCATTGGCCA
>CAZOQJ010000041.1:15076-18111 GCA_964581905.1 uncultured Pirellulales bacterium | reverse complement strand
TAATCGCTGACCGTCACGAGGCAGCTACGCTGGATTTTCAAATTATTAAGGATGTTCAGAAAGTCTTTGGTTTTGGGTTTTTCAAAATTCAGTTCATCAACCACCACAACATTGTTGTCCAGAAGTTTTGCCAATACTGCTGAATCTCTGGCCAACCTTTTTTGCTTTTTGGGCATACGCTTTCTGAAATCTCTTGCTATTTTGGCGAAAGTAACACCGCCGCCGACACGCTTGCCGGTTCTGATGTTGCCAATTCGGGCATTACCGGTGCCTTTTTGCCTGTAGAGTTTTATGGTAGAGCCGGCTACATCGCTTCTGCCTTTGGTCGTGGCTGTTCCAACACGCTTATTAGCATGATACATAACAATCGCCTGCTTAAGCAGGGGGTACCTGACCGAGCCGCCCAGAACGGATTCATCGACTTTTAATTTGTCGATTTCTTTGCCGTCTTTGTTGTAAACTGCCAGGTCAATCATTCTTTCGTTCCTTGTCCTTCTGTCCTTCTTGGCTCGTCCCTTGGGTTTTGGCACTGCGGACGATACAATAACCTCCGACAGGGCCGGGGACAGGACCTTTAAGGACCAATAGATTGCTATTCTTGTCTATTGATACCAGCCGATGGTTCTTTGAAGTGATTATGCAGCTACCCATATGCCCCGCCATTTTCTTGCCCTTCTTGATGTTTCCACCATGTCCGCGGTCAGTTCCATAGCTTGCTTGCGAGCCGGGTGCCCGGTGCTTTCGTTCTGTGCCGTGCGAGGCTGGGAAACCGCCGAAACCATGCCGTTTCATTACACCGGCGAAACCTTTGCCTTTGCTGGTACCTGAAATATCGACAGATTCGTTCTCAGAAAAGACCGAGACTGTAATAGTATCTCCGGTTTTATACTCAAGCTCGACGTCATTTGGCAGTCGCATCTCTCTGGCGAATTTCTTCGGTTCTGTATTGGCTTTCTTGGCATGCCCTATCTGTGAATTTTTCCTGCGAGAGGGTTTTATATCATCAAAGCCCAGTTGAATAGCGTTGTATCCGTCGGTCTCAACCGTTTTGACCTGCATAACGGTACAGGGACCGGCTTGTATGACCGTAACAGGTAGTAGCCTGTCCGATTCATCGTAGACTTGGGTCATTCCAACTTTTTTTCCTAATAAAATTGCCATTAAGCTAAAGCCCTAATAGCTAAAAATATATTCTTTGCTTATCTTAGGCCTTAATCCGTACAAAGACTCCGGCAGGTACTACCAAGCGATTTAGCACTTCGACTGTCCGTGCGTTGGCCTCATGGATGTCTATCAGGCGTTTATGAGTCCTCAGCTCAAACTGCTCACGCGATTTCTTGTCGATATGAGGGCTTCGCAGGACGGTGTATCTCTCTATACGCGTGGGCAGTGGAATCGGACCGCTGACGCGGGCGTTGGTTTTTCGAGCATGCGCTACTATTTCCTTGGCAGACGCATCCAGAGCTCTGTGGTCGTAGGCCTCCATTCTAATTCTTATTCGTTCGGTTTCAGCAACCATAACTTTTCTCTATTACTACTCTGCAAAGTAGCGAAGCTCCTTCGCTACGAAGCACAAGACCTTTAATTTCGCCCCGCCAACCGCATGGGGGCCGGAGCGAAACAAGTTCATCGTTGCAAAAATAGCCCTGTCCCTGCCGCAGGGGCGGGGTAACAGGATATACAACTTTAACACTTATAAGAGCCTGTAGTATATTAACTTACAGGCTGAAATCAAAGTAAAAAATTACCCTTAGGCGGATAGTTTTTTCTTATTCGCCGAATCTACATTGGTTGATTTCAGGCAGGAGAGGCCATTTTATTGATTGCCGATTCCGATTTCTTCGGTTCTTGACTGTCGTCAGACAAGTATCAATAAAACTTCGCCTTCCTTAATGGTTTCGGGTTCGGACCATTTTAAAGGAACCCTGCTTTGCCTGCCGCCCCGGTTCGCGTCGAAAAACTCGGGGGCCGACAATAAGCCGCAAAATGGGAACCTTGTAGCCCTTCCAAAGCCATTCGCTGGCTTTGGTGCACCCCTACGCATACAAAATTAATAATAAGTCATCCTTGGCACCAAATCACAGATGTGCAACAGCCCAACTGATTCACGCAAAGTCATTTCTGACAGTGCTCGCTACGGCTGAAAACCTATAACACTACCACTTAAATTAAATAATTTCAATAAGAATTTTGGCAAAATTTTCAAAATTTATATAAAAAATATCGATTAGTATTGGTTCTTTGTGGTTTACAGGCTCAAAACACCGTTTTTATTGCCCCTCAAAGGATAATTTGCTCGACAAGTTGCTCCGGAATTTTCTCATAGGTCAATGGCTCCATAGTGAATGTCCCCCTGCCGGCTGTGACGCTTCTGATTTCGCTGGAGTAGCCAAATGTCTCGACCAGAGGCACCTTGGCATCGATTACCCGCATATTTCCATGCATCCGGCAATCCGTGATTAAGCCCCTTTTGGCAAGTAAATTGCCCTGTACTGCTCCGAAGTTCGCTTCCGGCACTACCACCTGAAGCCGCATTATTGGCTCAAGCAGAACCGGTCCTGCGTTCTTGACCGCCTTTTCCATTGCAATTGCTGCAGCTTGCTCAAAAGCCAGACTTGAGGAATCCACCGAGTGGAATGAACCATCTATCAACGTGATCTTGACGCCTATAGTAGGAAAACCTGCCAGCACACCACTGTTCAACGCATCCCTGGACCCATCTTTTACAGCAGGTACATACTCTTTCGGTACTACATCGGAGCCGACTTGACTCTCAAAGTCAATATCGCTGCTCCAGTGGCCGTCTTCCGTAAACAATGGCTCAAGCTTCAAAACAACATGGCCGTATTGGCCTCGACCACCTGTTTGGCGTATGAATTTACCCTCTGCTTGAATTGATTTTGTAATAGCTTCCTTGTAGGCAACCTTTGGCTTGCCGACTCTGACATCAACTCCTTTTTCTCTTACCAATTTGTGCTGGAGGATTTCCAAATGCAATTCACCCATTCCACTGATGATTGTCTGACCGGTTTCAC
>CAZOQJ010000041.1:0-14976 GCA_964581905.1 uncultured Pirellulales bacterium | reverse complement strand
AGGATTTCCAAATGCAATTCACCCATTCCACTGATGATTGTCTGACCGGTTTCACCATCAAATTTACACTCAAAGGTCGGGTCTTCACGTCTCAAATCAGCCAGTGCATCTGCCAATTTTGCTTTTTCTGCTGCCGTTCTGGGCTCTATCGACATACTCATGACTGTTTGTGGGAAAGTAATACTCGGTAAACAAACAGGATTTTTTGTATCACAGATCGTATCGCCTGTAAGTGTCCGTTTTAGCCCGACCACTGCAACAATATCGCCGGCACTGGCTGAGTCCAGCAATTTGCGTTCATTGGCGTGCATCTCAAATAGTCTGGTAATATTTTCTCGCTTATCACGATTTACGTTTAATACTCTCTTGCCCGACTTGAGTGTACCTTGATAAATCCTGAGAAAGGTCAAATCGCCGTGCATATCGCCGGTAATCTTAAATGCAAGCGCAACAAGGCTGGCATTTCGGTCGCACTTAATGGAGATTGCTTTATCTTTATCGTCTGGTTTATGTCCAACCAGCGGGGGTTTATCCAGAGGGGAGGGTAAATGTGCTACGATACCATCGAGCAGTTTTTGTACGCCAATATACTTTAGGGCCGAGCCTACAAAAACAGGATGAAGCTTGTTGACTAAAGTTCCTTTTCTTATTGCTCTATTGACCATTTCAACGCTGATGGGCTTGTCGTGGACGTAGAGGTCCATCAACTCTTCATCGTGTTCGGCTGCAAGCTCAGTCAGCTCGTGCCTGTACTGCTTTGCGATTTGTTGTAAATTGGCGGGAATCTCAGTCTCTTCAAAAGTTGCTCCCAGCTTTTCGGTCTTGTAGAAAACCGCTTTCATTTTAATCAGGTCGACTATTCCGGTAAAAGAGTCTCCCGCGCCGATAGGAATCTGCAGCACAACTGGATTGGCAATGAGCTTATCGCGAATGCTTTGAATGGACATATCGAAATCGGCGCCGGTTTTATCCATCTTGTTCACAAAGCAAAGACATGGCAGGTCGTATTTTTGTCCCTGTCGCCAGACGGTTTCGCTCTGGGCCTGTACACCTTCGCTGCCGTCAAATACAGCCACAGCGCCATCGAGAACACGTAGAGAACGTTCAACTTCAGCGGTAAAGTCGATGTGCCCGGGTGTGTCAATAAGGTTTATTTCAAAATCCTTCCAGGGACATTTTGTCGCGGCCGAAGTTATAGTAATGCCTCTTTGCTGTTCCTCCTCCATAAAGTCCATGACAGCGGTGCCGTTGTGGACTTCCCCCATTTTGTAGGTCTTGCCCGCATAATAGAGTATGCGCTCGGTTATCGTTGTCTTACCGGCGTCGATATGGGCCATAATTCCGATATTGCGTAAGCTTTTTAGTTTGTTCATCTCTTGCAATTGGTTATTGATTACTGTTTATTGATTATTTTTAATGTTTTTCCGAGCATCATTTATCATTTAACAATTAAAAAAATAGCGGACAAGAAAAACTATCTCCTATCCGCTGTATCTTATACCTTATAAATTACCAGCCAAAGTGCGCAAATGCCTTGTTTGCCTCAGCCATTCTGTGGATATTCTCCCGCGTTGTCATTGCGCCGCCTTGTCCATTATAAGCATCCATTAGCTCAGAGGCAAGACGCTCGTATACGGGCTTACCTTTTTTGGCTCTGGCCGACTGGATTATCCATCTGAAGGCGAGTGATTGCTGGCGTTTTGAGCTTATCTGCATCGGCACCTGATAGCTGGCTCCGCCAATACGTTTGCTGCGGACTTCAATTAACGGTTTTACGTTGTTTATTGCCTTCTCGAATACCTCAATGGGTTCGGCATTGGTTACTTTTTGGGATATAATGTCCATGGCGTTATAAAAGACCTGCTGCGCAGTATTTTTTTTGCCGTCCAACATAAGGCAGTTGATAAACTTTGATACCAGCTTGTTATTGTATTTAGGGTCGGGCTTTAGTTGTTCAGTTGATTTTGTCCACTTTTTCATTTTTTATTCCTGGTTAAATGGCAACTGGTTGAATGGTTAAATAGTTACCATTTACCAATCACTGATTACCAACTCATTTTACTTTTTTCGCACCGTATTTGCTTCTACCTTGTTTGCGGTTAGCCACGCCGGCACTATCGAGTACGCCACGGACGATGTGATACCTGACGCCGGGCAGGTCCCTGACCCTGCCTCCACGAATCAGAACTGTGCTGTGTTCTTGAAGGTTGTGGTCAATCCCGGGTATGTAAGCTGTAACTTCTTTACCGTTGGTCAACCTGACACGTGCAACTTTCCGTAAGGCGGAGTTCGGTTTCTTGGGCGTTTGGGTCCTTACGATTAGACACACACCTCTTTTTTGGGGTGAACCGCTGATATCGGACATGTGTTTAGTGCGTTTCGATTTTGGCGAGCCCAATCGGGTTGCTCTTGGTTTTCTGACTAATTGATTTATTGTAGGCATAATTCGTATCTCTTGTCGTATATTTAAGTTATTCTTTCAGGCCCAGAGCTTCTTTGATGACAGCTTCTGCTTTTTCTTCGGCCTCTTTAGCTTTTTTAACCTCTGCAAACTCTTTCGGCAGCGGGGCTTCTACAAGGTGTCTGACCTTCATGTCCAAGTACGGCTTAAAAGCTGTGCCGGCCGGTATTAAGTGGCCGAGGATGACGTTTTCTTTTAAGCCGTGAAGCTCATCAATTTTAGCAGCTAAAGATGCTTCAGTCAAGACCTTAGTTGTTTCCTGAAAGCTCGCTGCTGCGATAAAGCTGTCTGACCATAGCGAGGCCTTTGTTATCCCTAAAAGAAGGGTATTGGCGGTTGCGGGCTTTGGCTTTCGTCCCTTTGCAGATGTGCCACCCAGAGATTCAATCTTTTCATTAATACTGGCAAATTCTTTCTTATTTAAAGTTTGACCTTCTTCTAATTGACCTGCAACTTCTTTGGTATCGCCGATATTTGTAATCTTGATGCTGCTGGTTAATTGGTCATTTTCTTTTCTGAATATAAATTTATCAGCGACCTCACCTGGTAGAAAGGAGCTGTCGCCGACAGAGTCAATTTCGACTTTTCGCATCATTTGAGAGCATATAATTTCGATGTGTTTGTCGTTGATGGTGACATTTTGGCTGCGGTAGACGTTTTGAATCTCTGCAATCAGATATCTCTGCAGCGCTTCTTCGCCTTTAATTCGCAAAATGTCGTGCGGAACCAACGGGCCGTCTGTCAGGGCATCTCCGGCTTCAACGAAGTCGCCGGTGTGTACATTGAGATGTCTGTCGCGAGCAACGTGGTGTTCCTTTTCCATTCCTGATTCTGCGCGAATGATGATTGTCATCTTGCCCTTACGCTTATCGCTTCGCAGCTCGATATATCCTGAAATCTCAGCCATTGCTGCCGGGTCTTTGGGCTTGCGTGCTTCAAACACTTCCGTGACTCTGGGCAAACCTCCTGTGATGTCCTGAGTCCCGCCGGTGGCTCTGGGTTGATGAGCAAGCAATTGAGCGGCCTGGACCTGTTGACCCTCGTCAACCTCTATCCTTGCACCTGCCGGTAAGTAATGAACATCGAGTATTTTGCCGTCTGAATCTTCTATGATAATCTGTGGGTGTTTGTCGCCCTTATGTTCGATAACTACAGGTCTGCCTGGAACTAAGGAACCTTTGGCTGCTTCTTCGTATCCGATGGTCTCACCTTCGATGACGTCTACAAATCGTATAGCTCCTGGCACCTCCGCTAAAATTGGTGTACGGTGCGGGTCCCAGCCGAACAGTACATCATTGGTTTTAACCGCCTGACCATCATTAATCAGAATAGTGGCCCCATAGGGTACTTTGAACCTGTCAAGTTCCCTGTCCTTTTCGTCAAGAATTACTATCTCACCATTACGTTTAAGCGCTATAGTCTGAATACTTTCGTCCTGCCGCTTTAATGAAACCGCATTTATATCTCGATACTGTACCCTTCCTACGAATGTGGCTTTTTGCTCTCTTTCGAGGATAGTTCTGGAAGCTACTCCTCCGGTATGAAAAGTACGTAGAGTCAGTTGTGTGCCTGGTTCACCAATTGACTGTGCTGCGACGATACCGACCGCCGCCCCTTCTTCGACTAGCTTACCTGTACTCATATCCCAGCCGTAGCACTTGGCACATATTCCGAATGGGCTGTCACAGGTCAGAGGACTTCTGACTCTGATAGCATCTATTCCGATGGCTTCAATTTTGGCTGCCGCCTCAGGTGTTATTACCTCGTTTTCGCGCACAATCATTTCATCGGTAATAGGATTCTGGATATTATCCCGAGCAGTTCTACCGATGATAAGTTCAGAGAAGTCGATGTTTATCTGCTCACCACGATTAATTGTGCTCTTTGTAATTCCCTGTAAGGTCCCGCAGTCACGTTCGATGATAATTACATTTTGAGCCACATCAATAAGTTTTCGTGTAAGATAACCCGAGTTGGCTGTCTTTAATGCGGTATCAGCTAAGCCCTTTCGTGCGCCGTGTGTTGAGCTAAAGTACTCAAGCACGGTCAGTCCTTCTCTGAAGTTTGATTTGATAGGTGTTTCAATAATCTCGCCGCTTGGTTTAGCCATTAAAGCTCGCATACCTGCAAGCTGCTGAATCTGGTCTACGGAACCCCTGGCCCCTGAGTCACTCATAACATAAATGGGATTCAGATACGGTAATCCATCTTCAGTAGTGTCATCTTTAAGGCCGCGCATCATTTCTCCGGTAACCTCGACGCGAGCATTAGTCCACGCATCAATAACCTGATTATATCTCTCGCCTTCCGTCAAAACCCCTTCACTGTAGTTTTTGCAGATTTTGTTGACTTTCTTTTCTGTCTTTTCGATAATCTCGTGTTTTCGTGCGGGTATTTTCAAGTCTGTTAATCCGAAGCTCAATCCTGCAAGAGTGGCATATTTGAATCCTAAATCTTTGATTTTATCCAGCAGCTCGACCGTTTTGGCAGACCCTGCGAATTTGAAGCAGTCGCTGATTACAGCGCTCAGTTTCTTTTGAGACATTGTCATATTGTAAAAGGGCAATCCGTCGGGTATGATATCATTAAATAAGCATCGTCCGGCCGTAGTCTTGATAGTGATTTTATTTTCAGAGCTTTTTGCAATTTTTTCCTGAGTTGATATTTTTATCTCGTCGATGACTGTTTTATTAATTCTGACTTTAATTGCAGAGTGCAGATTGATTTTCCCCATTTCGTAGGCCATAATAGCTTCAAAAGTATCTCTGAATACTTTTTTGCCTTTTTCATCTTCGATTGGATACCTGTAGGTCAAATAATAGTTCCCCATGACCATATCTTGCGAAGGACCGACCATGGGCTGTCCATTAGCCGGCGAGAAGATATTTGCTGTTGTCATCATCAAGATATTAGTTTCAGCTTGAGCTTCTACAGACAGAGGCAGGTGTACGGCCATCTGGTCGCCGTCGAAGTCAGCGTTAAACCCTTTGCAGGCTAATGGGTGAAGCATAATGGCATTGCCTTCTACGAGTACCGGCTCGAAGGCCTGAATACCCATTCGATGCAGGGTCGGAGCTCGATTTAATAAAACGGGGTGTTGATGGATTGCTTCTTCAAGAACGTCCCAGACCTGCTCGTCACGCCGTTCAATCATTCTTTTGGCGGATTTAATCGTATCGGCAAGGCCGTGTTGCTTAAGTTTTCGTATAATAAAGGGCTGGTACAGTTCGAGAGCTATTTTCTTTGGCAGTCCGCATTGATGGAGCTTTAGGTTTGGCCTTACTACGATTACAGAACGAGCTGAGTAGTCTACGCGTTTTCCGAGCAGGTTCTCACGAAATCGGCCCTGTTTACCTTTAATCATATCGGTCAAAGATTTTAGAGGCCGGTTATTACTGCCTAAAACAGGCCTTCTGCATCGTCCGTTGTCGAGCAATGAATCCACCGCTTGTTGGAGCATTCGTTTTTCATTTCGGATAATGACCTCAGGGGCATTGAGGTCTATGAGTTTTTTGAGTCGGTTATTTCGGTTGATGATTCTTCTGTAGAGGTCGTTTAAGTCGCTGGTAGCGAAGTTATCTCTCTCGAGCAGTACCAGCGGTCTCAAGTCAGGCGGAATAACGGGTATAGCTTCGAGTACCATCCACTGCGGTTTATTTTTGGAGTTTTTGACTTCATTGACGGTTTTTAGTCTTTTAGTAAGCTCTTTCATTTTTTGTTTGCTTGAGGTTTTACTTATAGCTTGTCGTAGTTGTATTGCTGTTTTTTCGAGGTCGAGTTTTCCGAGCAGTTCTCTTATGGCCTCAGCCCCCATCATTGCCTTAAATTCGTTAGTATATTTTTCGCTGGCCTGCCGGTATTCGTCTTCACTGAGCAGTTGTCCGACTTCGAAGGGGCTGTTTGCGTTATTTGTAACGACGTAGTCTTGGAAGTAAACGATTTTTTCGATGTCGGCTGATTTCATGGCGAGCAGATTTCCAGTGCGGTTAGGAATTGCCTTGAAGAACCAGATGTGCACTACCGGCGCAGCGAGATTGATATGTCCCATTCTTTTTCTTCGCACCCGGCTGTGCGTAACTTTGACGCCGCATCGGTCGCAAATTATACCCTTGTACTTTGTTCCTTTATATTTTCCGCATGCACATTCCCAATCTCGTTCAGGCCCGAAGATTCTTTCACAGAAAAGGCCGTCTTTTTCCGGTCTATAAGTTCTATAGTTAATTGTTTCGGGCTTTTTGACCTCACCGAACGACCAGCTTCGGATATCATTAGGGCTGGCTAAAGATATCTTGACCGAACCGTAATCGTTAATTCTATCGTATATATTTCCTAACATTTAAGGCCCCTTACGTTTTGATAATCTTCGAGTTAGTAATCCATTTTACAAAGCTGAGCTTCCAATCCTTTTCTTTTCAAGCTGGATATTCAATCCGAGCCCTCTAATTTCATTACACAAAACATCAAAGGATAGTGGCGTTCCTGCTTCGAGGGTGTTTTGTCCTTTGACCATGGATTCGTATATTTTAGTTCTGCCCTCGACATCATCGCTTTTGACCGTCAGCATTTCTTGGAGGGTATAAGCGGCCCCATATCCTTCCAGGGCCCAAACCTCCATTTCGCCGAACCTTTGCCCTCCCGTTCTGGCCTTGCCGCCCAACGGCTGTTGAGTAATGAGACTATAAGGTCCTGTTGCTCTGGCGTGAATCTTGTCATCAACAAGATGATGCAGTTTCATCATATAGATGTATCCGATGGTTGCACATTGGTCGAAGGGCTCACCTGTTCTGCCGTCATACAACTGGGTTTTAAGTGTTGGCAGGACATTGATAAAAAATTCGTCATCTGGCGGTGCCTGTTTTTTCTCTTCGAGTTCAGGCCTTCGTTGTCTCATAAGCTTGTTTGCTTCGGCGGTTAGTTTGTTGATATCATCTTCGGTAGCACCGTCGAAGACAGGGCTGATTGCCTGGAATCCCAGGACCTTTGCTACCCATCCAAGATGTGTTTCGAGAATTTGGCCGACATTCATTCGGCTTGGCACGCCGAGAGGATTCAGCAATATATCCAGAGCAGTGCCGTCTTCGAGGAACGGCATATCCTCCTCAGGCAGAATCTTGGCAATAACACCCTTGTTGCCATGTCTGCCGGCTATTTTATCTCCAATTGACAGGGTTCGTTTAACTGCAATATAAATCCTTACCATTTGCAGCACGCCGCTGGGCAGCTCATCGCCGTGTTTGAGACTCTCGGCTCTGAGCTTTTTTTCTTCCTGAGTCTCTACAATTTTTCCCCAGAATTTATCGATAATTTTCTGTGTATTGTCCCTCATAGAAGCGGGTCTGACCCACTTTATATTGAAGTTTTCAATTTGCTCATAGATAACCTCATCATCGGTGCTGGCCCCAACTTTTTGTCGAGTGCTTGGGTCAACGATATTAACCTTGAGCTTTTTGTGGATATCATCGAGCATTTGCCGGAATATCGCACATTCTTTAGTTCTCATTTCTTTTTCATAGTTTTTTATTTGTTCGACCAGGTGCTTTTTTTCTTCATCGCTACCGGCACCACGCCTGCAGAATCGTTCGGTTTTTATTACCACACCCTCATATCCTGTTGGTAGCTCAAGCGAATCATTTTTGACATCCTCACCGGCTCTACCGAATATAGCGTGCAATAGTTTTTCTTCCGGCGTCAGTTCTGTTTTACTCTTAGGTACGACCTTTCCCACGAGTATATCGCCCTGACAGACCCGAGTTCCAGCTCTTACCACCCCATATTGATCCAGGTTTCGTAGCGCCTTTTCGCTTACATTTGGAATATCTGGGGTAAATTCTTCCTTTCCGAGTCTTGTCTCGCGAAGTTCGGCTGTAAATTCGTCGATATGGATGCTGGTGAAGCTGTCGTTTTTACAGAATTTTTCACTGACAATAATTGCATCTTCAAAATTAAAACCATCGAAGGAAACAAATCCGACAAGGACATTTTTGCCGAGAGCCAGGACGCCATCAGCAGTACTTCCGCCGTCTGCTATGATTTGGCCGGTCTTAACCTTGTCACCCAGCCGAACTATGGGCTTTTGATTAAGGCAGGTTCGTTCATTTAATCCTTCAAACTTCTTAAGCTCATATTCGTTTGTGTGGTTTATAACTATCTTGGTTGCATCCACGGCTGTAACAGTCCCGCTGCTGTTGGCACGGACGACCATACTCGAGTTTTGACCAACTACTTTTTCCATGCCGGTACCGACTAAAGGCTGTTCTGTTTTCAAAAGCGGGACTGCCTGTCGCTGCATATTCGACCCCATCAAAGCCCTGTTTGCATCATCGTGCTCAAGAAATGGTATAAGTGAAGCTGATACTCCGACGATTTGTTTCGGTGAAATATCAACATAATCAACCTCTTCGCTTGGGACGTGCGATAGTTCACCTCTTTGTCTGGCCAGAACTATCCCCTTATTGATTTTGCCGGTCTCCGGTTCGACCTCGCTCGGTGGTGCAAATATCACCTTCATTTCTTCATCAGCCCGCAGGTATTGTATCTCGTCGGTAACCTTTCCATTCTTGACTTTGTAGTATGGTGTAAGCAGAAACCCGTATTCGTCTACTGTTGCGAATACTGCTAACGAGGAAATCAGTCCGATATTTGTTCCTTCAGGTGTTTCGATAGGGCAGACTCTGCCGTAATGACTGATATGCACATCTCGCACTTCAAATCCGGCTCGTCTTCTGTTCAGACCGCCCGGCCCAAGAGCAGACAGACGCCTCTCGTGAGCCAGCTGGCTTAAAGCATTGGTTTGGTCGACCACCTGACTTAGCTCTCCCCGACCAAAGAAGTAGTTAATACTGCTTGATACACTCTTGGAATTTATCAAATCTGCAACGCGCAGCGGCTCCTCTGTTCTTGGCTTTAAGCTCATTCTTTCCTGCGCAGTTTTTCGCAGCTTCAGCAGGCCTTTTCTGATTTCATCGCTGGCCAGTTCTTCGATTGTACGAAGTCTTCTGTTGCCGAGATGGTCGATATCATCAACCTCTCCTTCATTGTTTCGTAAAGCCATTATGTATTTCATCGTATTGAGGAAGTCTTCAGGCCGAAGGGTCATCTCATTTTCGTTTACATTTTGCCCGAACTTACGATTAAGTCTGAATCTGCCTACTTTCCCCAGACGATAGCGGTTCGTATCAAAAAATTTCTCCTTGAAGAAAGATTTTGCCTTCTCAAGGTTCGGCGGATTACCCGGTCTTAACCTCATATAAAACTTTAGCAGCGCCTGTTCGTGGCTTTGGCAATCATCCTCTGCGAGAGTGTTTAAAATAATGGTATCTCGTACATCCTCAATAACTTTCAGGTGTTTGATGCCGGCTTGCCGTATTAGTGAAAGTCTGTCGCTGATTTGTGTGCCGGGTTTTGCGATGATTTCTCCGGATTCCTTGTCTACAACCGGCTCGGCCACCCACATAGTTGGTTTTACTTTGGCCGTCGAAACTGCTTTTGTCGAGTAAAACAAACGCAGGATATCCTCGTTTTTGCCGTACGAGGGCTCTATTGCACGGAGAAAAATTGTTGAGGGTATCTTGCTGGACTGGTCGATTCGTACAATCAGCGTATCTTTGTGTGTAACGCCTATTTCTATCCAGCTTCCCCTTTCGGGTATGATTCTGCCGCCGTGCAGGACTCTATCACCTTCTTTGCTCTCGATAAGAAAGTCAACCCCCGGGCTTCGGTGGAGCTGGCTGACTATGACTCGAACAGCGCCATTGACAATAAACTCCCCGCCTCCTATCATAGCTGGCATCTCACCAATATATATTGCCTGCTCAGCCAGGTCTTCTCCCCCGGTAGTACGCAATCTGCAGCATATCTTTAACGGGTAGCCGTAGGTCAGCCGTAATTGCCGGCACTGCGTAGGCGTGTAGTGTGGCCTTTCAAGTTCGTACCAGAGATATTCCAGCACCATTTTCTTGTCATAGCTCTCGATAGGGAATATCTCCCTGAATAGTGCTTCTAACCCGATACGCTTTCTTTTGGTTGGCGCCACATCTTTTTGCAGAAAACGCTCGTAACTTGTTCTCTGTATCGCTACTAAGTCTGAGACCTCAATTGTATCTCGACCTTTGCCGAAACTGCGAACAGGTAGTTCAGTATTAACTCCAACCATTATCTGTCTCCCATGCTAAATGTCTTAATTGCTCTTTTAGCGACGAACATTGTCACTATATCACCTTACACTCCTGTATTTAGAGATTATCGCTTAGTTTATTCCTGTTTGTTATTATCTTTCCATCAAAGACCGATTTCTTTATGTTATTTCGACTGTTGCGCCGGCAGCTTCAAGTTGCTGTTTGGCGGACTCTGCTTCTTCTTTGCTCAGCCCTTCTTTGACCGGCTTGGGGACATTATCAACGAGGTCCTTTGCCTCTTTCAGCCCTAATGTCGTCAAAGCCCTTACCTCCTTGATAACCTGAATCTTTTTATCGCCGAATGCCTTAAGGATTACATTAAAGCTGGTTTTTTCCTCTGCCTCTTCAGCTGGTGCTCCTGCTGCTGGCATTGGTCCTGCCATCATAACAGCGCCGCCTGCCGCTGGCTCAATATCGTATTCATCCTTGAGATAATCACCCAGCTCTTTGGCCTGCATCAAAGTCAGGCCGACTATCTTGTCGCCGAGCTTCTTAATTTCACTGCTCCATTTCTTTGTCCCTTTGGGACCTTCAGCTGCTTTTGTTTTTTTGCTCTCCTTTGTTTCTTCCTTTGCCTCTTCTTTTACTTCTTCTTTTGCCTCGGCCTTTGCTTGTTCATTTTCTTCTGTTTTAGCCATTTCCAGTCAACTCCTATCAGTCAGCGCCTGCTGGTAGCCGAAACTCCACCGTTTCGTTTAACCCGTAAAAGGGACAGCCACACAGGCAACAATATTTCATAATTTCATACCATGACTTAAGCTGCTTGCTTCTCAGCTTTTTCTACAATCGCCTTTATACAACCTGCGATATTTCCTGCAGGGCTGCCTATCATGCAAGCCAATCTTGCCGCAGGCGACTGTACCAGGGCGGCAATCTTGCTTTGCATCTCTGCTCTCGTTGGCATCTTTGAAAGACCCTCTGCTGCCTTCCCATCCAAAGCTGAGCCCTCCAGAAAAGCGCCTTTAATTTCTATTGCCGGCACTTTCTTGGCCCATCCTGTCATCTCTTTTGCAACATCAACAATACTGTCCCCGCCGTAAGCAACAACGCAGGGCCCGCTAAACAGTACCGCCGCAGCTTCCATCTGCCGGTTGTGCAGCGCTTTTTTGAACAGCGAATTCTTGACCACTGATAATCTGATGTTTTTGGCTTTAAGCTCGCCGCGCATCAGATTATTGTCAACTCCGTCGACACCTTTGGTGCTAACAACCAAAAAATCCTTGATGCCTTCGTCGGCAATCCTCTTTTCCAGTTCCGCCTGCACTAATTCTTTTACATATTTGCTCATATTCCTGCCTGATTAATTAAATCAGTATCAATTGTACTTTGTCCTTACATACTAACCATTACGCTGGGACTCATTGTCGCAGATATACACATTTTTTTGATATATGTACCTTTTGCTGACGACGGTTTTATCTTTTTTATATGTGAGACAAACGCCTCGATATTCTCCATCAGCTTTTCTTTCTCAAAGCTTTGCTTGCCGACCACTGCGTGGACATTGCTGCCCGCATCGTTTTTAAACTCAACTTTGCCTGCTGCAAATTCAGCCACTGCGGTAGCTACATCCTCGGTCACGGTTCCATTTTTCGGTGAAGGCATCTTGCCGGCAGGCCCGAGGACTCTGCCCAGCTTGCCGACTTTACCCATCACTTTCGGCGAGGCGATGGCCACATCAAAATCTGACCAGCCATCCGAAATCTTTTTTATTAGTTCATCGCAGCCGGCCTCAATGGCCCCGGCTTTTTTAGCTGCCTCGGCCGCTGAGTCCTCGCAGAAAGCGACAACTTTTTTCTGTTTACCAATTCCGTGGGGCAAAGATATTGAGCCACGAACTATTTGGTCTGCCTGCTTCGGGTCGATACCAAGGTGCAACACACATTCTACGCTCTGGTCAAATTTGACGGACTTAAAGCTCTTAATTTTTTCCACCGCCTCAGCCAGCGGTATTGGCTCTTTGCTCACCTGTTGAGATTCCTGCTTATATCTTTTGCTTCTAAATTCCATATCCCTGTCCGGCTACGGCTCGGCGCTTCGCCGAGACGAGTCAATTATAAAAAATCATCAATCGGTTATTTCTATACCCATACTTAGTGCGGTGCCTTTTATAATCTTCTCGGCGGCATCCAAATCGTATGCATTTAAATCTTCGAATTTAGTCTCCGTGATTTTACGTAGTTGCTCGGTGGTAATTTCCCCGACTTTCTCTTTATTTGGAACGCCGCTGCCTTTTGCTATTTCAGCTGCTTGTTTCAGTAGTACCGCTGCGGGGGGGCTTTTGACCTCGAAGGTGAAGCTTTTGTCCCTATAGACAGTTATTACAACCGGCACAGTCGTTCCATTAAGGTCTTTTGTTCGCTCGTTGAACTGCGAAACGAACTGGCCGATATTAACACCATGTTGGCCTAAAGCCGGCCCTATCGGCGGTGCCGGTGTCGCCAGTCCGCCGGACGCCTGCAATTTAATCTTTAATAATACTTCTTTAGCCATAATTTCTTATATCGAGGCACATACCCAAATTATAATTTTTCGATCTGCCAATACTCTATATCCAGAGGCGTGCTTCTGCCGAATATCGAAACAATCACCTTTACAATCCCGCGCTCAGAGTCAATCTCATCGACCACGCCTTCAAAGTTCTCAAAAGCTCCCTCTCGAATTTTAATCATATCACCTTTGTTAAACTCGACTTTGATGCTCGGTGCCTCATCGGGTTTTTCTGCCTCTAAAAGCATCTTTGACACATCCGTGTCCCGCATTGGAGTAGGAATTCCTTCTGTGCCTATAAAATCCCCGACGCCGGAGGTTGCTTTAATCGTAAACCACGCCTTTTCTTGGACCCTGCCGTCTGTGGTCGGTTCCATCTCCATAAAAACATAGCCGGGATACAGTTTACGTTTGTGCACGGTTTGTCTGCTGCCGCGGATACGCTTAATCCGCTCTACAGGGACCTCTACTCTGCCGATAACATCAGTTAAATTATCCTGTTCTACTTTTTGCGTCAGGGCCTCTTTGACCTGCAATTCTTTGTTTGCCGCAACTCGTAAAACGTACCACTGCATATCAATATCCTTAGTGGCACGGGCTTCCAGCCCGTCACCATATTAGTCCATGAGCCACATAAACAGCCGTGCGAAAACTAAATCGGTGGACCCAAGCAGGCCAGACATAATTAGCACAACTACGATGACAACTATTGTCGAAACCATTATTTCCTTTTTACTTGACCAGCTGACCTTTTTCATTTCACCTTCAGCAGCAATAAGAAAATCAGCTGTGGAAGATTTGTTTGTCAGCCAAAAGATACAAATTGCCAGCCCAACAAATAAAATGGTAGGCACCATCGTTTCAATCCACAGTCCAAGGTCGGTGGCCTCCAATTTCTTGTAAAGCTGCAAACAGCCCAGTGCCGCGATTATTGCTGCCCCGAAAGCGCTGCACAGTCTTGTGTATTTGCCTTGGCCGCGTTTATAAATACCAAAAATCATTATCTTGTCTCTCGTCCCCGGCATTTCCTAAAATTGTCTGTACCATAAGATACGATAGTAGCAGGCCAGGAGGGAATCGAACCCGCAACCTTCGGTTTTGGAGACCGACGCTCTGCCAATTGAGCTACTGGCCTATTTTTTCCTCTAATTTATTAATGCAAAGCAGAGGCAGACCTATTTACGACGTATCTTATGTTCAGTGTGTTTACGTTCGGTTTTACAAAATTTCTTCAGTTTTAATTTCGGTGTACCTTCTGCGACGCTAACGCTTGTGCGGTAGTTTCTTTGACGGCACTGGCTACACTCAAGCCAGACATACTCTCTTTTGCTTTTCTTTTTAGCCATAAAACTTTAAACATCCAAATACGTTTAGGAAACCGGACGCATCTCCTTGACTTACTGACGCTCATCTGGGTGCATCTCATCGCTGCGAGCACCTGTGATTTTGACACTTCTGGTGTTCAACAGTTTTTCAGAGATGCTTAGGCAAGTATCTTTGTTACAACACCGGCCCCGACTGTCCGACCGCCTTCACGAATGGCGAAGCGGAGACCACCCTCCATGGCAATTGGCGAGATAATCTCGACCTCCATCGTTATATTATCACCCGGCATACACATCTCTGCGCTTTTGCCTTCTCTGCTCATTAACGCATTAACTCCGCCGGTGACATCGGTTGTTCTGAAATAAAACTGTGGTTTGTACCCTGGGAAGAACGGTGTGTGACGGCCGCCTTCTTCCTTTGTCAGAACATAAACCTCAGCATGAAACTTTGTATGGGGAGTTATGCTGCCCGGTGCCGCCACAACCTGCCCTCGTTCCAAATCTTTCTTTTCCACACCACGCAAAA
>CAZOQJ010000040.1:0-18311 GCA_964581905.1 uncultured Pirellulales bacterium | reverse complement strand
GTAGTAGTTGTTGTGTCGCCACCTGGACAACTACCCGGACATACGCAGCTTCGCCGGCATCCACCATCGTACCAGCCCCAGCCGCTGCAACTTTCACAACATGTAGGGACGTCTGTGCCATACCAGTCACAGGTACCGCAGTCGCAGCTGCCACCGCTTGTTGTTGTGGTTGACGTTGTGGCGGCAGTGGTCGTTGTGCTTGTTGTGGCAGCAGTTGTCGTTGTGCTTGTCGTGGCAGAAGTTGTAGTGGTGGTTCCTCCAGCCCCGCTCAATAAAGCATCTAAACCTCCTTGATCAACTATAGCGCCAGTGTTTCTATCGAACAAAGCCATTCCATTATTTCCACTATAACCGTTGTCCCAATACACTGGAATAACACCATTGTTTACTGCTGCCGCAGTATTGTATTCCAACCAGTATTCTCGTGATGCTAAAGCGTCAGGATCACCAAGATCGGTTCGGTACATGGCCCCATATTCTCCCATAACTACTGGGATTCCATTATTTGGCCATGTTGATCCAACCTGCGAGAACAAATCGTCGATGTAACTTTCTTGGGCCCAGCTACATGCACTTTGCTCTGGGAATGGACTACCCCAATAAATACAAGTATTATTTTCGTTTATAGTGAAATCGTAAGGATCGTAATGGTGAACCTCTACCATTAAACGTCCGCTGATGCTATCGTTTGGAAGAGTAAAATAAGTAAATCCATGCCAAATGTTGGTATTGTATGTTTGCACAATTAATGTCCTTGATGAATTATTTCCTCCAGTGGCACGAACTGCATCAACGAAGGTCTGGTTGTATGATTGTTGAACTTCTACATTCTCAGCGCTTGGATCATCATATCCATGACGCACTTCGTTGGTGCCTGCAAAAAGCAGATGCTCATCGTAACTTTGAAAATAATTGGCAATTTGTGTCCAATATGCTTCCTGTTTAGCATTTACCTCTGCTTGGGCCCAATAGTATGGGTTTTCTTCTAACCATCCATTATCCCAGTGGCTGTTAAGGATCACAAACATGTCGATACTATAAGCATAATCGACAACTTCTTTTACACGGGCTAACCAAGATGACTGAATTTGGTAAGTTGATTGGTCGGCATAACTATTCCAGGCACAAGGGATACGAATGGTGTTAAATCCTGCCGCTTTTACTGCATTAATCAGTTGCTGGTTTACCATTGGATTCCCCCATGCAGTTTCACCGTCGGGAACTTCAAGAGAGTTTCCAATGTTCCAACCGATCGTCATTTGGTTGGCGAGTTGTGATGCTGTAGGTAATTGTGCAGAGGCGGGTGTAACTAACCATAATGCAAAAATGAATACAATCAGATAATTTAAAATTTTCATTTTTCATTCCTTTCTTTAGATTAATTTTACTTGCCTGTTAATTACATTTGTTTCTCCCCGTTACACCTCCTTTCCGGTCGACCATCCCGTCAAAGCCGCAAAATCCTTTAAAAAACAACAGTAGGATACCGACCCTCTTAAAAACGCAGTGTGAAAAACTATCTTGGTAACGGTATTAAATCGTACCACTCGCTGTCAAAATATTATGATAATTGTATGATAAGCGATTCTGGACTTAAACGAATCGTTATTTTGCGCAAAAATAACGTTATTTTGCGCATTGTCCTCGTGAACGCAACAGAAATACTGTTAAGAATAAATTATGTCAAAGATTCTCAAAATAATACTGCTCACCGAAAGGTCAAGAGCCTTCGACATGGAATCGTTTCAGGGCATCGTCCAGTACTCCAATATTCACGGGCCATGGCTATAGATACACACGTTTTTGCAGCACAGGCGCAGTCTCCTACAGATTTGATAAAACAGTCCTGAAGCAAAAAAAAACCACTTGAACCCACTCGTCCTTGCAGGGTCCCTTCCAAGAATAAACTGTGCCTTGAGAAAAGTTTTTTATCACGTTAATCCATTAATGTTCGTGTAAGCTGCATCCCAGGTGAAGATTCTCACAAGAATTTACCTAACAGACTACTCTTTTAGGTGTAAATCTCCGCTAAACCCTTTTTCTATCATCCATTTTTTACCACAAATCTGACTAATGTCAATTATCAAAAATCCCCAACGACAATTTTTTTGCAGTTTCTTATAATTTATTTGACCAGCGTCAGTTATAAATTCCCTCCAACGACAATTTTTTTATCGTTTCCTCAAAAGGCGTTGGTGGAAGGGTTGAAAAAACTAAAAAAATGGCCGCCCGCGAATGAAAGCGAGCGGCCATTTTATTCCTTTACAACAAAATCACACCGCTATGGTGACCCGAATCCCCAATACCCGCATCATCTCTTATCCTATTGCTCTTGATATTACGGCTATATTCCAAATGTTCTCATCTACCAGGCCGTCAAGCTGAAGAAATGGACAAATTTTCAATACTTCAAAACCGGCCTGTTCGAGATAATGTTTTATTTCCTGAGGGAAGAGATACCTTATGACATGTGTCTCTTTTATCTCTTCAATAAGCTTATCTTTCTCCAGGACCATCATTCTGTAATGATTGCGGCAAAGGTGATTAACAGCATCAAGCTCCGGCTCGACAATACGTATTATTTTTGTTTTGTCCTGTTCAAGTATCTTTACTCTTGTTGAAGGAAGGATTCTCATCACAGCAAGTCCATTCCAGATATCGATGATAAAGAGTCCCTCTTTATTCAGGTGTTCCTTTGCATTTCTTAGAGTTTTTTCAAGGTCGCTGGTAAGGGTTATATAATTTAATACTGCAAACATACAGATAACAGCATCAAATTTCTGGTTAAGTTTGAAGTTTCTGATATCGCTGAGCTGCAAATTAATATTTAGACCCAATTTGCGGGTTTTTTCTTTTGCTGCATTTAACATTACTTCAGAGACGTCTATCCCTGTTAGTTGATATTTTCTCTGGGCCAAGGGTATGGCATGTCCACCTGTGCCGGACCCCATCTCGAGAATATTTTTTACCTGCGAGCTGGCAAATTTACTAAATGTTTTTTCAATAAAGTCACATTCCTCTTCGTAGTTCTTTTCCTGGTATAAAAGGTCATAGTATTTAGCATAGCTCTTGAACACATCCATTTTCTTGGCTCCTGATTTTTATAACTTGACTGTTTCATCCGTTTTTGAAGCTTTATAGAGGGCATGAACCATTTCTACGACTCTCATGCCGTCATAAGCGCTGGGAATCGGTTGGGTTTTATTCTCAATTTTTTCAATAAAATCCAAAAGCTCTAATTTGTGAGAAGCAGGGGGAATAGATGAGAAATCAAACGTTTCATAGTATCCATCTTTTCTGCCTAACGTAGCGCTATTGCGATAACGGCTGTCGACAAAAATAAATCCCTCCTCACCGTAGAATTCCATATACATATATCCAGACCACTCTACCCAGGAGGATTGTAAAAAGAATACTTTTTCATCTACAGTTCTATAAAGTGCGAACCCTGTGTCTTCCAATTCTGTTGGCCATACATTGCTGACGGTATAGCCCTTACATTCATTTACTTCTCCTAAGAACCATCGGAAAATATCCATTATATGGCATCCATTGTCCAAGAATGTTCCGCCACCCGATAATTCTTTATCCCAAAACCAGCTATTTTGTACGTATTTTCCGTTATTACCTATCCAGCCCCTCGCGAAGATGGGACGCCCGATTTTATTTTGGTCTAATAATTCTTTCGCCTTTTGTACGTTAGGAAAATATCGATGGTTAGAGCCTGTTTTAAAAAATGCTTTTGATTTTTTTGCAGCTTCGACTAATTCTTTAGCTTCCTCTACAGTTTTTGTAACCGGTTTTTCGCATAATACATTTTTCCCTGCCTCTAAAAACGCTTTGGATATTTCACAATGGTACTTATTAGGTACCGCAACAACAACACTGTCAATATCATCACGCTCCAGAAGTTTGCGATGGTCTGAAAAGGCCTCGCATCCGAATTTTTTGGCTAACGTTTTGGCTTTTTCCAGGTCGATATCGACTATGGCCTTTAATTCTGCTTTTTCAGCAGGAATCATATCGATAACATTAGCCCGCTTTGTGGCAAATTTTCCCGCTCCAACAATTGCAAATCTCATATTCCTTAACCTTCCTTTCTCTTTATTTTTTAGAAAACCTTAACCTTAAAATGCATTTAATGTATTTAATGCCTCTAACAAAAAATCCAAAGATATTTGTTGCGGTCTTGGATTCTCCACGTTCTCTTGGGATTAATTCATAGGGCACCTCTACTACTTTGTACCCTTTTTTCAGGATGCAGTACATCATCTCGATAAAAAACTCTCCATAGTCACCATTCAAGGGGATTTTTTTAATAATTTCACTTTTAACAGCAATAAATCCGCTTGTCCAGTCCTTGAAAGATTTATATAAAACTAAAGAAGTAAATGCAACAATTATTCTGCTTAAAGCCGTATGAAAATAGAGTATAAACTTACCGGAATCGGTTCTTCTATCCTTGCCTCCTTTTACATATCTTGAGCCAACTGCCACATCGTAGCCTTTATTTGTTACTTTGTCAACTAATTCCGGGATTTTCTCAGGCGGCATAGACAGGTCACAATCCATCCATACGATGATGTCACCGCTTGCTTCATTGACGCCCCTCTGAACAGCGGTACATAATCCTCTTTCATTTTTTCTTATAATTAATCGTACTATTGAATTTTCTTTACAATAATTAGAAACCGATTCAGCTGTTCCATCCGGGGAGTTATCATCTATTACTAAAATCTCTTTTTCTTCTGGTAAAGCTTGAATAATCCTCATGATTAGTGGAATTATGTTATCATGCTCGTTATATGTAGGTAGGATAACGCTTATTTTATTTTTCATATATATTCCTTTTTAAAAATGTTTTTAGAACTGGAAAAAATGGATTTTAACAAAATTTACACTCTTTGTAAAGCTCTTAAACCCCGCCGGAGGTGTCTCTTTACGGCTTTTCAACGCCGGAGTCCCAATTGTGTTAAAAAAGGATACACAATTTTTACAAAAAGGCTTGAAACTGTATTATTATACGTTTATACTCTTTCGCTTGTTAAGTATAAATTTAAGGAGGTTTTTTTATGAAAAAAGCATTAATTACTGGAGTTAATGGACAGGATGGTTCTTATTTGTCTGAATTTTTACTGGATAAAGGATACGAGGTACATGGGATTTTACGGAGGAGTTCGATTTTTAACAGAGGCCGTATAGAACATTTGTATGTACGTGAACTTATTAAAGATATGCATAGGGAGATAAAGATAAATTTCCATTTACATTATGGTGATTCAACGGATTCCAGTAATCTGATTCGTATTATCAAACAGGTTGAGCCGGATGAAATATATAATCTGGCTGCACAATCACATGTAAAGGTCTCTTTTGAGGTTCCTGAATATACTGCGAATACAGATGCCCTTGGTACATTAAGATTATTGGAGGCTGTTCGCCTTCTTGGAATGGAACGCAAAACAAGGATTTATCAGGCTTCTTCATCCGAGCAATATGGAAAAGCTCAGGAGATTCCCCAGACAGAGAATACGCCCTTTTACCCTCGAAGTCCTTATGGGGTTTCAAAACTCTATGCTTTCTGGATAACAAAGAATTACAGAGAGGCATATAATATGTTTGCATGTAATGGAATTTTATTCAACCATGAATCTCCCCGCAGAGGTGAGACATTTGTTACCAGAAAGATAACACTTGCTGTTGCACGAATAGTAAAAGGAAAACAGGACAAGCTTTATCTTGGTAATCTAAATGCAAAAAGAGACTGGGGATATGCAAAGGATTATGTGGAATGTATGTGGCTGATTTTACAGCAGGATAAACCAGATGATTATGTTATTGCTACCGGCGAGAACCATTCTGTAAGGGAGTTTACCACATTAGCATTTAAAGAAGCAGGTATAGACGTTGAATGGCATGGTGAAGGCATAGATGAGAAAGGGATGGATAAAAAAAGTGGCAGAATTCTGGTTGAGGTCGATTCAAAATATTTTAGACCGGCTGAGGTTGATGTTTTAGTGGGAGATTCTTCAAAGGCAGTAAAAAAATTAGGATTTAATCCAAGACAAACCTCGTTTGATGATCTTGTAAAAGTTATGGTACAACATGACCTCAAGTCTGTATAGGTCTTGCTATTTTTTATTTCTGTAGAAAGTTGTAATTTTTAGTGTTATTCAGGTATTTTATTGAATAGTTCTTTAAATAATCTTTTTAACATTAACATACCGGTAGGAAGTGAATATGCAGCACTTTTTCCACCGATTCGATTTCCTTCATAGGTTGGAATCTCAAGAATTTTGTGCCCCAATTTTAGCCCTCTAATTGTCATCTGGAATTCTATATCGAATCCGGTTGGCTCGAGTTTCATTTCTAATGCTTTGCTCCTTTTTACTCCTCTAAAACCATTGATTGTATCGGTTAGACCTCCTCCCCACCTTAGTTTTACAAGAAGGGTGAAAACTCTATTAGCCCAAAGGCGTAATGGGAAAAATTTTTTATCTTCTTCGTTTCGGCTCTCTTTCATAAATCTGGAGGCAATTACCATATCATAACCTTCCTTCAACTTGTCAAGGATAAGTACAATATCACGAGGGTCCTCATTTCCATCGGGAGCAAAAAAAACTAAGTTTTCACAGTCAGTAAGCGTTATACCTTTATTAACTATCTCGCCTTTTTTCACATTTGGTATTACTTTAATATTTTTCTTTTTAAAGAACTCGACAGTTCCATCAGTTGAATTCCCGTCTAAAGCGTATACCTCATCAAAAGCATTTATTGGTATTTTATCATATAACGCAGTAATTCCTTCAATCTCGTTACGTGTTGAAATAAAAAGAGCAGATTTATCCATTAGTATTTCTCCATTTAATATTAATTTTCATTTTTTATTATATTATTGTATTTGAGACTTAATCCATTCATATGTGCATCTCAAACCGTCTTCTATACTTGTTTTAGGTGACCAATCAAGAATTTCTTTGGCTTTTGACCAATCTGCATACCTGTCAACATCACCCTCCATTTTTGAGGTATCATATTGGATATTAATTTTTTTCCCGGAAATTGATACAATTGTTTCTGCAATTTCCCTAATGGAAATACTGGAATCGGGACCTATTTGAATAGGTCCCTTGTTCATTCCCTTTTCCGCAACTGAAATAAGAGCGTCGACAATGTCACTAACATAAACAAATGCACGTCTTTGATTCCCAGAACCCCAAACTACGAATTCTTCTGCAGGATAATTAATTGCTTTTCTGATCAACGAAGGGATAACTTGTGATTTTTCTATTGAAAAATCACAAGTTGGCCCATAGACATTGTGGAACCGCAGAATACCAATATCAATTAAATTTTCCCTTTGTGCTAATTCACATTCATATTCCCCCATTAACTTGCTCCATCCATAAGAAGATTCTGGATTCGCAGGATAGGCATCTTCTTCTTTTAAGGGAGGGGGGTTTAATTTATCCTGCATTTCTTTTGGATAACTGCAGGCAGTTCCTACATAAATGTATTTGCATTTTCCATTTTCAATCGCGGCACGAAGCATGTTTGTGTTAATCAGCATATTTTTGCGAAATACAAACATTTCATTCCCAAAAACGTAATCTATTCCAGCAACAACATCTGCTAAATGGAAAATTACTTCTTGGTCCTTAACAACCTTCTTACAATTATTATAATCATCTAAATCAACGTTGAAGAATTGGTTTTCTATGTCGATAATATATTTATTTTTAACAATAATATTTGATAGCTTCCCGCGCCATAAATTGTCAGCAACTCTTACTTTTGCCCCCTTTTGTACTAGATGGCTTAGCAGATTTGAACCTATAAAGCCAGCTCCACCTGTTATAAGAATACGCTTATTTTTCCAGTTCATTAGTGTTTCCTTTGTGTCTTGGTGCCTTAGTGGCTGAGCTGTTACCTTTTTTCCTTAATATCTTTTCTGCCTATTATTTTATATAGTCCAAATTTGTAACTTCTATAGTCACATTCTTTTATTGTATTATATTCGTATTTATTTAATAGGTTTTCCGTATATCCTTTTTGTACCGGGTCATCCACATTAGACCAGTAATTACGGTGAATATAAACACCTCCTTTAAATCGCTCAAGATGCTGTTCGATTATTCCCGGTTTATATGTTCCGCTTGAACTCTGTATAGCACTTTTTTTACGTAATAAAAATATATTTGGATTATGAGTATAAACTATCGAGTTCTCAGGCAATAACTTGGCAAACTCTACGGCATACTTATGAGCTGCTCTAGCTGCCCAAGCTTCTTCACCTTCTGCCCTAATAAACGGTAGAAACCAGGTAAAGTTAAATATAATAAGTAATATTAAGGTTAATTTTATAGATTTCACCCTTTTTTCCAAAAGATTTTTGATAAAAGTCACCCCTAATCCAACAAAAATTGAAATTGGAACATATGATAATACTGAGAAACGAATTTGTTGTCCGTTTCTATAACTTCCAGCATAAAAAAATAAAAATACCCCAAAAAATGCCAAAAACCAAGTTAATATTGTTAGTTTTTCTTTTACATAAATCCTATTTTTATAAAAGAATAGTCCTATAACTCCAAATATTGAAAATATTAACGGGAATTCTTTATTACTAAAATAAAATATTGAATTTGTACTAAAATTATGAGGAAAATAATCAAGGGAGAGTTTTGCCCCTTTGGCTCCCCAACTATCCCCTCGCACCGTGTATAGGTGAAGTATAATCCCTGTTGATAAGAGAAATAAGAGAGCCCCAAAAATGTACAAGTCTTTTCTTATAAATATCTTAACATCCTTTAATAAAAATAATAATCCAATGACAAGAACTATTAAAAGACTTTCCAGTCTAAAATTTAAAGTAAATGCTAAAGAGCTTGCGATAAAGAGAAGATTAATAGGCTTTTTGTTTTTTAAATAGATTAACGAAGCCAATATTGTCACACTGATAAAAAAAGCCGTTGGTGGTCCTGCCGCACAGGTATTAAACCAATGAAGATTTATTGGCATAAATATGTAAGATAGACAAGCTACTAAACCTGCAAAAATATCTTTAAAAAGTAAAAAAATGATTAAAAATATTACAATTACTGTTAATCCAAAAATAATATTATTTGAAATGAAAACAAACAATTCATTTGTCCCAAATATTCTAAATATTATACTTATTAAATAAGGATGCCCCTGGGGTTGTTTATTGTATACTTCATTAATAACTTTTAACTCGTTATTTTCGTAATATCCTTCATTACATCCTACAGCTCGTTTATGGTCTGCTATGCATTGTCCAATATTATTATAAATATCTTCATCAAAAAATATTCTATGGCCTCTTGGTGCTATAAATGAGGTAGTAAGTATCCCGATTATTGAGATTAATATTAAAAGCAGTAAGTATTTATTTCCGATTTCAGAAAATATTTTTTTAATGTATTTTAAATTAAGTATAAATGCGATAATCAAAAGAAAGAAGTTAAGTTCAAGCAGATAGACAAAATATATAGATAAAAAGGTCTGTAGTTTATTTACTTGCATAGTTGATGTAATAATTAGAATAAATAATGTAATTACCAGATAACTTATTATTATTAAAATAGGTTTTATAAACTTTGGCATAAAAACATTCCCTTTTAAAACTACAGGTACTTAATTAGACTATAAATAAGCTTGAAGAACACCTTATGAATTTTAACATGAGATTCGCCATATTTCCTTTTGCATTCATGGCTGGAACTTAAGCCATTTTATAGGGTTTTTAATGTTTTTATAATCATTCCCTGCTCTATAGTCGTTATATTTTCTTTTTATTCTATTAAATGGATTCATTATCATTTTGTTATTTAGTTTCTCTTAAACCTGTTATTTTATACAACCCATATTTATAATTTTTATAAGGATGTTCTTCTAATATTTTATAATCATATTTTTTTAAAATAGTTTCTGTGAAATCCCTTTGTAGCTTGCTATAACTAACACTCGACCAATAATTAAAGTGAACGTAAACACCGCCTTTAAATCGCTGAAGATGCTGTTCAATTATCCCCGGCCTATAAGTTTCGCTTGAAGTCTGGATAGCGCTTCGTTTACTTATTAAAAACATATTTGGATTATGAGTAAAGATTATCGAATTTTCAGGCAACAGTTTGACAAATTTCATTGCATAGTTATGGTCCATTCTACATGCTGCGCTTTCAAGTTTGGATTGTGACCTGATAACCGGTAGAAACCAAGTGGTGTTAAACACCATAAGGATTATTAAGATTAAGTATATAGGTTTTATCCTCTTTTCTAAAAGTTTTCTGATAAAAGATGCACCTAATCCAATAAAAATCGAAATTGGGATATATGACAACACTGAAAAACGAACACTTAAATCCTCATCATGTTTATAAGTTCCCGCATAGAAAAATAAAAATATACCCCAAAATGCCAAAAACCAAATCAATAATATTGCTTTTTCTTTTATATAACCTTCATTTTTATAAAAGAATAGTCCTATGATTGCGAGTATTGAAAATAATAATGGGAACCCTTTATTATCAAGATAAAATATGGTATTTGTCTTAAAAGTACGAGGAAAATAATTTAAGGAGAATTTTGCTCCAGTGGCCCCCCAGCTCTGTTCACGAGCCGCGTATAAGTGGATTATAATTGCTGTTGATAAGAGAAATAAAAGAAGCCCAAAAAGGTACACATATTTTCTTTTGAATATACCAATATCTTTTAAGAGAAGTATTAACCCAATGACAATGACTATTAAAGGGCTTTCCGGCCTGAAATTTAAAGAAAATGCCAAAGCGGTTGTAAGTAGGAAAAAATTAATGGGCTTTTTATTTCTTAAATAGATTAACAAAGATAATATCGCTATGCTTGCAAAAAAAGCCGTTGATGGTTCTGCTGCGCAGGTATTAAACCATTGAAGATTTGCTGGAATAAGTGTGTATGATAAACAGGCTATTAAGCTTGCGGAAATATCTTTAAAAAGTAAAAAAGCGATTAGAAATACGACAATTATAGTTAATCCAAAAATAATATTATTGAAGATGAAAGTAAATAGTTCATTTGTTCCAAATATCCTAAATATAACACTTATTAGATATGGATAGGCTGCAGGTTGTTTATTGTATTCTTCGACAATAACGTTCAACTCGTTATTTTCATAGTATCCCTCATTACACATTACCGCTCGTTTATGGTGTGCTATGCATTGTCCAATACTATTATAAATGTCCTCATCGTAATATATTCTATGCTCTTTTGGGGTTATAATTGAGACAGAAGATGCACCGATTATTGAAATTAGTATTAAGAGGAATAAGCTCTTACGCCCGATTTCTTTAAGTATTTTTTTAATGTATTTGAAATTAAGTATAAATGCGATAATCAAAAGAAAGAAGTTGAGTTCAAGCAGGTAGACATAATATATAGATAAGAATGTATTTAGTTTATTTGTTGGCATATCTGTAGTTTCTGGTTATTCAGGAATATTTTTGGAACCAGCTTTTTTGTATGAAATTCAAAAATGTTGTAAACATATTTTTGAATTAACTGTATTTACCAAAAACGTCAAACTGTGTTATACTCCAAAGATATTCCCAAAGAACCTGCTCATTTGTCAAATTGGTCCTGTCATTTCACACTTAATGCTGAATCCGAACTCTTGGTAAATCTGGAATCCCGCTCCTTCGATTTCGCTCCGAACGAGTCTACCGTACGTCTGGCGGACAAGCTTCGCGGGAATGACAGTCTACAGATCCAATCTTGGCAGACTGCTATGTTTCCTCTTTACTTTTTTTCACTAAGTAATTTTCTAATACTAAATATTTTGCTGTAGTTCTCGAAAAGGTATTCAAGGCGTCTTCTGGGGAACAAACAAGGGGCTCGCCGTGCAAATTAAAACTCGTATTTAGTAAAATTCCACTACCGGATAATTTTTTGTATTCTAATAGTAATTTTGCGTATCTTGAATCGAAGTTGGGTATAATCTGTGGCCTGCAGGAACCGTCAATGTTAATTACACCTTTGACTAATTTTTGCTTTTCTTTTTTTACCATGTATCCCATTGTCATAAATTCATTTGGTGTGCCCTTTAGGTCTTCTAAAATCTCTTTTGCATCGTCTAAGAGCATTGTTGGACAGAAGGGTTGATACCACACCCTTTTTTTCTGTATTAGGTTTAACTCATTTTTTATTTCTTCGGAGTGAGCCGGGGCAAGTATACTTCTATTTCCTAATGCTCTTGGGCCATATTCCATTCTTCCTTGAAACCAAAGCACAATATTTCCTTTAGAGATAATCTTTGCTACTTCTTTTTCGATGTCTTTTGTATATTTGTAGGTTATATTTCCTGATTTATTTTTTTCCAAAGCTGTTTTTATATAGTCATTTGAGAACTGTGGTCCAAAAAAAGCATTTTTAAAATCGTATTTGAAAACACCGTTCAGTTCATAGTTAGCAAGCATAGCACTGCCCATTGCAAGGCCGCCATCGCCCATATGAGGAAATACAAAGACATCATCCACTTCGGGCAGGTTTTTTATTAGCATATTTACTTTTATGTTTGAACATGTGCCTCCTGACAAGCATATTTTTCTTAAACCTGTTTCTTTAACGGCATTCTTCGCTAACTCGGTAATCTTTAACTCCAATGTTCGCTGTGCCATATATGCAAATTGCTCTGAAGGATATTTCCATAAAATTCTTTTTAATTTTTTAGCTGTTGTTAAACTGCCATATGTTGCTTTTACGTTTAGCCCCTCGACTGTAAAGAAATCCAGAAGCGGATTTTTTTCATCTTCTATTTTTAAGGCATAATTGGCAAGTGCCATTACTTTGCCTTCATCTTCTAATTCCCGCATATTCATAAGATTTGTTACATGTTCAAAAAATATTCCAAACGAATCTTTGCCGGAAATAGTTTTTAATCTCTCTAATTTTCCATTTTCAAATTTGCTTATTGTCCCTGATAAAGTATCTCCGATTCCATCAATTGTCATGACTAGTGATTTTTCAAAGCCGCTGGCAAAAGCAGCACTAACGGCATGGCATAAATGATGGTCGTACAGGAATAACCGAAAATTCTTAAAACCTAAACTTTTTAATTTATTTTTTATTATTGATTTACTTACAATTTTTGATAATGGGTCTAATTGCAGTTCGGTTAATTTATATTTAGCAAGCCTTTTTAAGTAAGTAAGGATTGTGTAATCCTTTTTCCTTCTACGTATTAAATAGTAATTATCTTTTAGAAATGGGAACGTTCTCCATAAAGTTTTAGAAAATTCTGTAGTTGAAGCCGCTATAACTTTTATATCTTCTTTCTTAACACCTGCTTGATTTAGAGAGTATTCAATGGATTTTTCTGGGAAGTATACTTCTAATTTTCTTCTTGAGAGTCTTTCTTCGTTGATAGCAAAAAGAACTTTGCTGTCTTTTAGTAGTACAGCCCCTGAGTCATGCCCATCCCATATTCCTAAAATAGACATTGATTATCTCCATTTATATGCATTAATTAGAAGTAAGGATATAACACATTTGTAAATATTGGTCAATATATATATTTCTCTAAAAGCTGTTGACAAGTAAAAATTTTTTATTATTAGAAATTAAAGAAAGGGTGAAGGGGGAGTGATTTATTCGGGATAGCAGGTAAAAACAAGTTTATTTGATTGCTCCCTTCCTTTTGGATGCAGTATAGAAAGGAAAGATACGATGATTCTGTCCCGTGGAGCCACTTTGAATTTGAAAACTGATGGTTTTCCTCGGGATGTGATTTTGTCAATAGGCCGCCCGCTGATAAAAATGGGCGGCCTATTTTTTATTAGTTTTTTCAACTTTTTAACGTTTTTTTGAGGAAACGGGGGTTCTTTTGATGGAGTAAATTTATAACTGACGCTGTCCAAAAGAGTTACGGGAAAGCAGTTAAAAAACTTTTGTTTTTGGAAGGGTTTCTTAGTTGATATTTGGCAGATTTGTGGTAAAGTGGTAAATGATAGAAAAAGAGTTGAGTGGAGAAATGCAACTTAGGAGAAGTCTATTAGGAGGAGCTCTTGCGAGAATACTCACCAAGGAAGTAATTTACACGGGCGTTAAGGGATTAACGTAAAAAGCTGTTCCCAAGAAACAGGAAATTCTTGAAAGAGGCCCGATAAGGGTTTTTTATTATGGAATGGTTTGTGTTAGCGAGATTGATTTGTCAAATCTGCAGGAGACTACGCCTGCGCTGCAAAGATGTGCATATCTACAGTTCTGTCCTTTTGCTTAACCTCTCGACACTCTTTTTGGTCGGAGATATTATAAATCGTTGTGGCTTTATGCCGATGTCTTGCCTATCCTGCCTATTCTGCATAATCCATCAGGAGTTTCCTCGGCGAACCACGGTTGTTTTACAGGCCCCCGAATATATCGGTGGCAGGCAACTTTAGGGGGTATGAAAGGAGGTGGTAACGGGGAGAAACGAAAGTAATTATAAGTAGATAAATAGAATTAACATAATAAGGAGTAGTACAATGAAGTATATAAAGTATTTAATTACAGCCATGGTATTACTTGCTGTGAGCCAAACTGCACAGGGAGCGGTGCTTGATTCTTGCGACCAGTGGGCGAGTTACTGTAGCGGCGGCTATTGTGTTTACAACGCTGTTTGGGACCCACAGGGAAGCTGGAATCAGTGCATAACGGCCCAGTCCACCACTCAGTGGTCTTGTACTGCCACCCATCCTAGTAACGGTGTTAAATCGTATCCGAACAGCTCAAGAGAGCCCTTGGGCGTGTCAATAGGCTCTATAACTAGTTTATCAAGCTCAGTGAGTGCCGGCAGCGGGCCCAGCTCTGGTGATTGGAACCTTGCCTATGACTTATGGGCACCAGAGGAGATTATGATATGGCTTCAATGGAACGGTAACGTTGGCATCTGGGGCTCGTATGTTACGACAGCATCGATTGGCGGCAGGACCTATGACGTCTATAAAAACGGCTATCCCGGCTTCATGGTACAAAGCCAGATGACCGGTGGGACCTTCAATGTCAAAGCCGTTCTTGACTACTGCGTAAGCCAGGGCTGGTGCAGCAACAGCGGTATTCTTGCAAATGTTCAATGCGGCTATGAGATTACTGGTGCTTCAAACATTACGTTTTCAATGAATAGCTTTTCCGTCTCCATCGAAAGCACCGAGCCAATTGAGGAGCCACCCTCGCCGCCGCCACCCAGTGAGACACCGACGACAGGCGTGTGGTACAAGATTCTTGCCGGCCACTGCAGTAAGGCCCTGTCGACCGACGGCGACAACGCCGTGCAGATGAGCGACACCGGCGCCCAGAGCCAGCATTGGATGCTCGAAACAGTCGACAGTTACTACAGGCTCATTAACAGGAGCAGCAGTAAGTGCCTCCAGGTGGAGGGCTGGTCCACAGAGGACGGCGGCAACGTCAACCAAGGAACCGTCGGCGACGACTTCCAGAACAACCAGCACTGGAGCCTCACAAAGGAAGGCGATTACTATCAGATCATTAACAGGAACAGCAGTAAGCTTGTCGACGTGGAAGCAAATTCCATAAACAATGGTGGCAACATCCACCAATGGAGCTACTTCGGTGCGGACGCCTTCAATCAGAAATGGAGCTTCCAGACTGTAGGCGGCAGCACAACCACGACAACCGCTGCCACAACGAGCACGACCACAACTGCTGCCACTACAAGTACGACGACGACCGCAGCTACGACAAGCACAACAACAACAACTGCTGCAACAACAAGCACAACCAGCGCCACAACGACCACAACAAGCGGTGGCAGTTGCGACTGCGGTACCTGTGACTGGTATGGCACAGACGTCCCTACGTGTTGTGAAAGTTGCAGCGGCTGGGGCTGGTACGATGGTGGATGCCGGCGAAGTTGCGTATGTCCGGGTAGTTGTCCAGGTGGTGACACAACAACAACCGCGGCCACGACAAGCACAACAACCACCGCAGCCACGACAAGCACAACAACAACCGCGGCCACGACGAGCACAACAACAACCGCAGCGACTACAAGCACGACAACAACCGCTGCCACGACAAGCACAACGACAACCGCCTCGAGTACAAGCACAACAACCACGAGCGGCGGCAGCTGCGACTGCGGTACCTGTAGCTGGTGGGGCAACCCTATTCCAATGTGTTGTATCGATGTTGGCGGCTGGGGTTGGCAAGATGGTGGATGCAACCGAAGTTGTGTATCTGAGAGTATTTGTCCGAATAACTAATGTGTTGTATCGATTGTGGCTGCTGGTATTGGCAGTGCAATCAGAGTTGTATATCTGAGAGTATTTGCCCATGCGGCCACGTATGGTAACCAGTGTGAATAAACAGCTTTGATAGTTTTCACCAGCAAGTAGAAAAAAAGCTGCCCGATTAACAATCGGGCAGCTCTTTTTGTAACAAATAAAAAGACACTGGTAATCATCTATATCATGCTGAAATTAGTTTAGTTCCGAGTGTCTTGGCGGACGCAAAAGGAAAAAACATGAGACAGAGAGCGTGTTTTGAGGAAACAGTAAAAATTTTTCATCAGAGGGAATTTATAAATTACGTTGACCAAGGAAGTTATAAGAAACAGCAAAAAAATGTTGCTGAAGGGTTTTTTTAGTCGATATTGAGCAGGCTTGTGGTAAAAAAATAGGTAATAGAAAAAGGGTTGAGTGGGAATCTACACTTAATTTATTCTTACAGTATCTCTGTTGCGTTCACAAGGACAATGCGCAAAATAACGTTGTTTTTGCGCAAAATAACGACTAGTTTGAATCCAGAATCGCTTATCATACAATTATCATAATGTTGGACAGCGAGTGGTACGATTTAATGCCGTTACCAGGATAGGTTTTCACACTGCGTTTTTAAGAGGGTCGATATCCTACTGTTGTTTTTTAAAGGATTTTGCGGCTTTGTCGGGATGGTCGACCGGAAAGGAGGTGTAACTGGGAGAAACTAAAGTAATTAACAGGCAAGTAGAATTAATTTAAGAAGGGGAATTAAGATGAAACATTTAACTTATTTAATTGCAGTCATGATGTTACTTGCTGTGGGCCAAACTGTGCAAGCAGTTGAACTTTGTGGAACTGAGACCCTCGAAGTAAGCGGAGGAGAATACATTGTAATGAACAACATTTGGGGAACAGGAGCTGGTGAGCAGTGCATTGAGGTGGATGGAACAAGCTTTGAGGTAACTTACTCCACGCACACCAACGGAAGCGAGGTGAAAGCCTACCCCGTTATTTACAAAGGCTACCACTGGGGCCACGGCACGTTAAACCCCAATCTGCCAATGCAGGTAAGTAAAATCGATAGCGCTTCCGTCAGTATTGGCATCAGCGGCACAAGCGCCGGTGGAACCTGGAACGCAGCTTTTGAATCCTGGTACAGTACAACGGGTGGTGGTGACCCCGCTGGCGGCTGCGAATTGATGATTTGGATCAACCGAGCCGGCGGTGCCGGGCCTGGCGGCTCGCAGGTTGGAACTGTGACTATTGGCGGCAACAGCTGGGATGTTTATTATGCGGACTGGGATTGGAACTATGTCGCTTATATATGCACCAGCAATCTCACCAGTGCAAACCTCGACATCAAGGCGTTCACCAATGACGCGGTGTCCCGGGGCTATATAAACAGCTCATGGTATCTGGACGCTTTGGAATTTGGTTTTGAGATATGGGCCGATGGCCAGGGTCTCAGGTGTGATTCGTATTCTGCTGTAGCCACCGGCGAATACCTCGTAGTTATACCGCCCGAGAATCCGCCACCAAGTGAGACACCGACGACAGGCGTGTGGTATCAGATTCTCGCCGGCCACTGCAGCAAGGCCTTGGAGGTGGCTGATTCCTCCACATCCGATGGTGCCAACGTGCAGCAGTGGGACTACACGGGCGGCCAGAACCAGCAGTGGGAGATACAAGACGCTGATAGTGGTTATTACAAGATAGTCAACAGAAACAGCGGTATGTGCCTGCAGGTGCAGGACTGGTCCACAGCCGACGGCGGCAATGTCAATCAGGGGAACTGCGCCGACTTCCAGAACAATCAGCAGTGGAGTTTCGTACAGGAAGGCGATTACTACCAGATTATTAACAGGAACAGCGGTAAGCTCGCCGACGTGCAGGCAACTTCCGTGACCAATGGTGCCAACATTCACCAGTGGACCTACTACAGTGAGGGCGCCCTCAGCCAGCGGTGGAGCTTCCAGACTGTAGGCGGCAGCACAACCACGACAACCTCTGCCACGACAAGCACAACGACAACCGCTGCCACAACGAGCACAACCACAA